>JANNQY010000282.1:0-8314 GCA_031400995.1 Lysobacteraceae bacterium | reverse complement strand
GATTGGCCGACCGAGCGGCTGGAGGACGAGACCACCCGCGTCGCCATCGCCAAGACGCGCGCCTCGCGCGAACTGCGCGGTTCAGGACAGGGGATCTACAAGCTGGTGATTGGCCCCGACTGCAAGGTTCTGCACGCCATGGTGCTCGACAGCCTGCCCGATGCGGCCGTTGCGAAAGGCCTGCGCGGGACCGTGGAGCGCCTGCGCTTCAACGCCGTGGACGCGTCCGCGCCGGAGCGGGTGGTGTTGGTGCCGCTTTCCTACGGCAACGACTCACTGCGACCGCGCGACTGACGAACTGCGGGCCTAACGACGCAGCTGCAGGAAATCCGTGCTCGCCACCAGGCGCAGGCTGTCCAACCGCGGCCGGGCGGTGGGCAGGGCGGCCAGCAGGGCCTCGCGTTCGGCCTCCAGCGCCGCGATTTCCTCCGCGCGCACGGCGGGGTTCACGCGGGCCAGTGCGCGCAGGCGCTGTACTTCGGCCCCGAGCAGGGCGTCGGCTTGGGCTACGGCTTCAGTGATGCGCTGCTGGGCCTGCAGCAGGGCTTCCTCGCGCGCACGCTCCAGCATCGGCGGCACCAGGGTGGCCAGGATCTTGCGCTGCGGCGAGAGGTCGAACACGCGGTCGCCGGCGCGCAGCCGCGCGCGCTCGCCCGGCGCGAAGTCCGGGCGCAGCTGCAGCCGCGTGTCCACCGCCACGCCCAGCGGCAGCGGCGGCAGGTAGCGCTCCACGTCCAGGCCGCGCGGCGCGACGCACTCGAGCACGTTCACGGCTTCCAGGACCACGGTGCGCGGCGGCAGGCTGTCGTCCACCAGGAAGGCGGCATTGCCGAACTCGCCGGAGATCAGCAGTTCACTGGCCGACAGCAGCAGCGGATGGTCGGCGCGCAGGTACAGCAGGTCGTCGCGCCCCAGCGCGGTGGCGCGGTCGAAGGTGGCGGCGCGCGGGCCGTTCTTGAGCTCCTCGAAGCCGTCCACGGTGAGGTGTTCGGGGTCGAGCAGCCATTGGCCGGCGGCCAGCGGCTCGTTGTGCACGCCAAAGGTTTCGAGCAGGCGTAGCGCGAAATCATCCATCGCCGCGTGCGCGTCGTCCTCGCGCAGTGCGGCCAGCAGCGCGCCGTCGGCGGCGCCGCGGCGGCTGCCCAGCTCCAGCAGGCGGTCGCGGCCCATGGCGATGATTCGCGCCAGCTCGGTGTGTTTTGCCTGGCTGCGCTTGAGCAATTCGGTCAGCGCCGGCTCGCGCGCATCGGCATCCTGAGCGGCCAGCAGCAGCAGTTCGGCGCCGAAGTTACGCAACAGCTCGCGGCCGTCGGCCAGCACGCCGCGGAAGGCATCCAGACCCTCGTGCACCCAGCGCAGCAGCACTTCCTGGGCGCTGCCGGCCACGGCGGCGGCGTGGATGTTCACGTCGCCGCGCTGGCCAATGCGGTCCAGCCGGCCGATGCGCTGCTCCAGCATGTCCGGGTGCAGCGGCAGGTCCCACATCACCAGGTGCTGGGCGAACTGGAAGTTGCGGCCTTCGGCGCCGATCTCGCTGGCCAGCAGCAGGCGCGCGCCTTCGGGGTCGGCGAAGTAGGCAGCGTTGCGGTCGCGCTGCAGCAGGTTCATGTCTTCGTGGAAGCGCGCCACCGGCAGGCCGCTGCGCAGGCGCAGCGCCTCTTCCAGCGCCTGCACCTTGGCGCGCGAGCGGCACAGCACCAGCACCTTGGCGGGGGCCACTTCGGCCAGGATGCCCAGCAGCCAATCGGTGCGCGGATCGGCACCGACCGCGGCGTAGTCGTGCGCGGGCTCGTCGTCGCTGTCGCCCACGTCGTGCGCGAACTCGGCGCGCAGGCGGCCCAGCACCGTGGGATCTTCTGGCGCAGGCAGCACGCTCACGTGCGGGCGGCGGGTGGGGAAGCCGCCAACCGCCGCGCGCCGGTTGCGCACCATCACGCGGCCGGTGCCGTGGCGGTCCACCAGGTCGGCCAGCAGCGCGTCGCGCTCGTCGCTGTCGCCGGAGGAAATGCGGCCGAGCCGGGCTACCAGCGCGTCGCCGTCATCCGGGAAACGCTCGGCCAGGGTCTGCATGTCGTCGGTGGTGAGCGCCTGGCTTTCCAGCAGCCGCTCGGCCAGCGCCGACAGGGCGAGGTAGCCGCGCGACTCGGCGCGAAAATCGTCCAGGCTGGTGTAGCGCGCCGGGTCGAGAAGGCGCAGGCGCGCGAAATGTCCGCCCAGGCCCAGCTGTTCGGGCGTGGCCGTGAGCAGCAGCAGGCCGGGCGTACGCGCGGCCAGCGCATCCACGAGCGCATAGCCGGGGCTGGCGAATTCGGGCGTCCACACCAGGTGATGCGCTTCGTCCACCAGCAGCAGGTCCCAGCCCGCGGCCAGCGCCTGGCGCGCGCGCTTGTCATGGCTCGCCATCCAGTCCACCGAGGCGATGACGCACTGCTCGTCGTCGAAAGGATTGGCCTGCGGCTCGGTGAGTTCGAGCGATTCGCAGCGCTCCTCGTCGTAGATGGCGAAGGGCAGGTTGAAGCGCCGCAGCAGCTCCACGAACCACTGGTTCACTAGGCTTTCGGGCACCAGCACCAGCACCCGGCGCACGCGGCCGCTGGCCAGCTGTTGGGCGGCGATCAGGCAGGCTTCGATGGTCTTGCCCAAGCCCACTTCATCAGCCAACAGCAGGCGCGGTGGCCGGCGCTGGCTGGCGGTTTCCGCCACGCGCAGCTGGTGCGGCACCAGGTCGATGCGCGCGCCCAGCGCGCCCCAGCCAACGTGCGCGCGCGCCTCGGCGCGGCGGCGCAGGCACTCGAGCCGGAATTCGAACTGGTCGTTGCGGTCCACCCGGCCCGAGAGCAGGCGCGAATCCGCCTGCGACACCGGCTGTTCGGCATCGAGCTCGCCTTCGGCATGCGCCAGTCCGCCGCAGGTGTAGTGGATCAGCGAGTCGCGGAGCTCGGCGCGCTCCACCGTCTTGTCTTCGCCACCGATGCGCACGCGCTCACCGGGCCGGAACACCGCCCGCAGCAGCGGCGCCGAACCCAGCGCGTACAGCCGCACCACGCCGGTGCCGGTGAACACGATTTGCACTTGCCGCCCGGCCAGACGCAGCACCGTGCCCAGGCCCAATTCCGGCTCGGCGCTGGAGAACCAGCGCTGGCCTGGCGTGAAACTGTTCAAGTCAGCGCCACAGGGCCACCTGCTGGGCGGCCGGGCGCTGCATCGGGCCGGCCTTGCAGGAGAACGCCTGTCCGAACGCCGGCAGGTTGGCCAGCGGCCCATTTACGCGCCACTTGGCGGGCGCGTGGGTGGCTGTTGCTTGCGCGGCGGCCAGCACCGTGTCCTTGTCCTGGCGCGGCCACAGGGCGGCCCAGCCGGTGAAGAAGGCCTTGGATGCCGCGGCGTCGGCTGCGCCCTGCGCGTTCAAGGCACCCCACGCGATTTCCAGCCCGGCCAGATCGGCCTGGTTCTGGGCGTGGCTGCGGCTGCCGTTGACGCGGGTGGCGCCGCCGGTGGCGGAATAGGCGCCGAACTGCGCGATCAGCGGCAGCGTGCGGGCATTCCACGCCGCGGCGTCGGCGCCGTCGAAAGTTTGCAGCGACAGCGCCAGCTGCTGCGCCACCAGGGCGCCAAAACCGCCGAAATCGGCCGCGCTGCCGCCGTCATCCAGCAGCGGCGGCTGCAGGGTGGCCGCAGTCACCACCAGGCGATTTTCCTGCGGCAGCAGCGCCACCAGCGGCTGCCACTGCTCGGCCGGCCAGGCCAGGCGCGCGCGCACCAGCGCGTACTTCATCAGCCACTTGCGCAGCGACAGCACGTTGCCGGCCAGGTTGCGGCGGTCGAACGCGAGATCGTCGAACACGTTGTCGGGAACTTCCGTACCCACCTGGATCTGCATCGCCTGCAGGCGCGCCAGCGAGGCGGCCTTGCCGGACGCGCTGAGCCAATCGGCGCCCTCTACCGAAGCGATGGCGCTGGCGCGCACGGCTTCGGCGATGGCCTTGGCGCGCTGCTGGCGCGGCACCGGCAGGAAGCGCTGCGTGTAGGCAGCGTCGATCAGCTCGGGCACGCGGGCTTCGAGCACCCAGCGCGCACGCACTGCGCGCGGCGTCGGCGCGGCCTGGCCGGCGAGCGTCACTTCATAGAGCTGCGCCCACGGATCATGGAACGCCTTGGCCAAGGTGGGCGCCATGTCGCGCGCGATCTGCGCGCGCAGGTACACCTTCCACTGGTCAGCCGTGCGGCTCTTGAGAAGTTGGTCCACGGCTTGGAAGAACGCCGGGCCGGTCATGGCCACCTCGGTGGCCTTCAGGCCGTGCGCCTTCAGGATTTCTTCGATGTCGAGCGTGCCGGCCATCTGGTTGGCGGCCTTCACTTCCATCACCTGGAAGGGCGTACCGGCCAGGGTGGCCTTGGCGAGCGCGCGCTCCATGTCCAGCACGCCGGCCGACTGCGCGGCCAGCTGGTCCGCGGGGCTGCCGGTGAGGCGCAGCCACTCGGACACGGCGGCCTGATACTGCTGCTCTACCGGCTGCACCAGCGGGTCGGCGCTGGCGTAGAAGCCCGGGTCGGGCAGGCCCATGCCGCCCACGCCTACCTGCGCATAGGGCGCGCCGCGGTTGTTGCGCAGCACGCGCAAATCCACCAGCACCGGCATGCCGACGGCATGCAGGGCGGCGATGGCCGGCGCCACGTCCTTGGGCTTGCGAATCTTGTTCACGATGGCCAGCAGGGGCGCCAGTGGCTTGGCACCCAGCGCCTCGATGGCAGCCTCGTCCTGGGCGCTGGCGAACAGGTCGGCCAGGCGGATGGACACGTTGGCGCCGGCGGGCGCCGTGGTGGCGTCCAGCACCTGGTCGCGCTGGGTCTGGCCCAGGGCATTGAGCTGGTCCCAGCGGCTGAAACTGGTGCGCCCCGACGGCAGCGGGTTCTGGCTCAGCCAGGCGGCGTTGGTGTAGCCGTAGAAGTCGGTACACGCGGCGGCGGCCGGGGCGCGCTGCGCCGCGGCAGGGCCGGCGGCCAGGGTGAGCAGGAGGGCAGCAAACAGCGGCGAAAGCAGGGGGCGCATGCGGATGGGCATCGCGGACTCCACGGTAGGGGACCGGGATTCTACCGCTACCGGGGCCCATGCCCCAGCCTGGGGTGTCGTGCCGACCTCAGGTCCAGAATCCCGACACCCGCTCGAACACCCAAAAGCTGGCGATACCGCCGATCAGGTAAACGGGTATCGGCTCCAGGCGATGCAGATCGATGCGCCCTTTGGCCAGCCGCTTGAGCAGCCGGAAGACCGCCAGCGCTGCGACTATGAAGAGCACCTGGCCAATTTCCACCCCGATGTTGAAGAACAGCAGGGCCAGCGGAATGGAATTCTCCGGCAGGCCCACTTCGGCCAAGGCACCGGCAAAGCCCAGGCCGTGCAGCAGCCCGAAGGCGAACGCCACGACCCAGGGCTTGCGCGCGGCCAGACCCACGCGGCCCTGGCGCAGATGGCTGATCTCGGCGGCCACGAACACGATGGACAGCGCGATGATGGCCTCCACCGGCGGGCCCGGCACGTGCAGCACGCCCAACGTGGCCAGGCTCAGGGTGATGGAGTGCGCGACCGTGAACGCGGTGATGGTGACCAGCAGCTTGCGCGTGTCCTTTACGATCATCACCAAGGCCAGGACGAACAACAGATGGTCGAAACCCAGCAGGATGTGCTCGATGCCGATCACGGTGTAGGTGGTCGCCACTTCGAACCGCCCTGGACTGGGCCTGACCTCGAACGCCTCGCGGCCGGGCAGGATGCGGCCGACCTGCTCGCTGCCGTCCAGACGCTCCACCCGGACCAGCGCATCAACGCGTGATTCGGCCAGGCCGTCTATTTCGATGCGCTTGCCGTTGAGGCCGCCGGGCACGCTGATGCGCCAGCGCTGCACCGCCATGCCGCCGGCGAACAGCGAGCGCGGCTCCGTAAGCTGGCGCGAGCCCTGTGGAAAACGCGGGGAGATCGTCAGCGTGGTGTTCTCGTCCAACGCCGGCAGCTTCCACATCACGTCGTAGGTGCTGGCGTCCACCTGAGTGAGCTGCAGGTAGGCGGGCTTGAAATCATCGGCCGCCGCCGGGCCGCCCGCGGCCAGCAGCAGCATGAGCACCAATTTCAATGCGCGACGGATCACGGTGTCTGCCCGTCAGCCGCCGGCCTGCCTTCGATGGTGATGCGGTAGTTGTCGGACATCGCCCGGTAGGCCGCCACGCGGTTGCGCTCGCGCCGCTCGTTTTCCCATTCGCGCAGCACTTGCGGGCGTACCTCGGCGAGCGCCGGGATGGAGGCGGGGGTGCGTTCGCTGATGCGCACCAGGTGCGCGCCGAAACCGGACGCGATTGGACCCTGCCAGGCGTCCAGCGGCAGGGTTTCCAACTTCGAGGCGAACTCGGCGCCGAAATCCCGGGCGATCACCGTCACCGAGGTGAGGGTGAGGTTGGGCGGCAGCATGGTGGATTGGCCGAACGCCTTGGCGGCTGCGCCGGCCCGCAGGGCAACGAGTGCCTCGGCGGTTCTCTGCTCCAAGTCAGCCACGGGCGCGTCGCCGGAGAAGAAGACCTGCTCGAAGCTTACCCGCGCGGGCTGGCGGAACTTGTCGGGGTTGCGGCCCAGGTAGGCGGCCAGTTCGGCATCGGTCGGCGCCACCTGCTGGCTGGTCTCCTCGGTCACCACTTCGAGTTTTTGGCGGATGCGGCGCTTGATCACCGGGTCATCGGACTCCAGGCCCATTGCCACGCCTTCGCGATACAGCACCTCGTCGCGGACGTAGGAATCGACCAGCCCAGTAAGTTCCTGCTCGG
The DNA here is from genome assembly GCA_031400995.1 of Lysobacteraceae bacterium. Taxonomy (GTDB): domain Bacteria; phylum Pseudomonadota; class Gammaproteobacteria; order Xanthomonadales; family Xanthomonadaceae; genus Arenimonas. The sequence goes on along the minus strand of JANNQY010000282.1, from coordinate 1,504 downwards.
TCGGCGACCGGTTCCAGTGCGCCTCGAATTGCTGGGCCATCCCCTGGATGTCTTCTTGACTGACCGTGATGTCCCGGCTGTCGGAACTCTCGGTGGCAACGCCGCCGTAGAGCAGGAAAAGCGCCAGGCCGATCAGGAGAAAATGGACCAGCGGTTCGCGAAAAAAGCCGGACAACTTCAAGTTCACCTCCATGTATGTAAAAACGGCGGAGCAAGGCGCTCCGCCGAATTTTTGCTGCCCACCCTGGTGAGCCAACCAGCGTCAGGGGGACGTGTACCAGATCCGCGAGATATAGGCGCGTTCCTGGATGCTGGAGGGGACGTCGGCTGGCAGGGCCACGCCCGCGACAATAGGCTTGCCCCCGGGGTGCGTCAAATGGTCCTGGGCCCAAGGCCGGGCCAAAGAAAAGCCCGGGTTTCCCCGGGCTCTTCCACGTCCAGTTGTTGCTGGCCAGTTACCAGATGGCAACCTTGGCATCACCCTCGCGCACCATCGCATCGCCCGGCTTGCAGCCGAACGCCTGGGCGAACGCTTCCAGATTGGCCGGAGCACCCGACGCGCGGAAGCGGGCCGGGCTGTGCGAGTCGGTGGTCAGGCGCACTTTCAGCTCTTCGGGCTTGTAGTTCACGCGCCACACGGTGGCCCAGTTCATGAAGAAGCGCTGGTCCGGGGTGTAGCCGTCGATCTCCGCCACTTTCTTGGTGGCCAGCTCGCGCTGCAGGGCGTCGTACGCCACGGCCACGCCGCCCAGGTCGGCGATGTTCTCGCCCAGGGTCAGCTTGCCGTTCACGTGCAGGCCATCCATGGCCTCGTAGCTGTTGAACTGTTCCACTAGGCGGCCGGTGCGCTCTTCGAAGTCGGCCTTGTCCTTGTCGCTCCACCAGTTGACGAAGTTGCCCTTGGCATCGAAGCGGCTGCCCTGGTCGTCATAGCCGTGGATCATCTCGTGGCCGATCACCGCGCCGATGCCGCCGTAGTTCATTTCGTCGGTGGCGTTGGCGTCGAAGAACGGCGGCTGCAGAATGGCGGCCGGGAACACGATCTCGTTCTGCAAGGGGTTGTAGTAGGCATTGACCGTCTGCGGGCTCATGCCCCATTCGGTCTTGTCCACCGGCTTGCCGATCTTGGCGATGTTGTACTTGTAGTTGAACTCCTGCGCCGCCAGCACGTTGTCCACGTAGCTGTCGCGGCCGGTGCTCAGGCCGGTCCATTCACGCCATTTGTCGGGGTAGCCGATCTTGGGGGTGAAGGTTTCCCATTTGGCGATCGCCTTCTGCTTGGTTTCATCGCTCATCCACTCAAGCTTTTCGATGCGGGCCCTCATCGCGGTGCTCAAGTTGGCCACCAGCGCTTCCATCTTGGCCTTCGACTCCTTCGGGAAGGCGACGTCTACGTACATCTGGCCCAGTGCTTCGCCGGCCTGGCTTTCCACGGTGTCCAGCACGCGCTTCCAGCGCGGCTTGATTTCCTTCTGGCCACGCAGTTCTTTGCCGTAGAAGTTGT
>JANNQY010000281.1:0-3233 GCA_031400995.1 Lysobacteraceae bacterium | reverse complement strand
CCCGATGCTCTCGGCCAAGACCCTTGGACGAGAGCATCGGGACTGAAGTCCCTCCTACACGGGCTGTGTAGCGGCGGGGCTACATGCGGAAGACGCCGAAGCGCGCTTTCTCGATCGGGGCATTCAGGCTGGCCGACAGCGCCAGCCCCAGCACGCGGCGGGTGTCAGCAGGGTCGATGATGCCGTCGTCCCAGAGGCGCGCGGTGGCGTAGTAGGGGTGGCCCTGGCGTTCGTACTGATCGCGGATGGGCGCCTTGAAGGCTTCCTCTTCCTCGGCGCTCCACGCGGTGCCAGCGGCCTCCAGGCCGTCGCGTTTCACGGTGGCCAGCACGCTGGCGGCCTGTTCGCCGCCCATCACGCTGATGCGGGCATTGGGCCAGGTCCACAGGAAGCGGGCGCCATAGGCGCGGCCGCACATGGCGTAGTTGCCCGCGCCGAAACTGCCGCCGATCACCACCGTGAATTTGGGCACGTGCGAGCAGGCAACGGCGGTGACCATCTTGGCGCCATCCTTGGCGATGCCGCCGTGCTCATACTTCTTGCCAACCATGAAGCCGGTGATGTTCTGCAGGAACACCAGCGGGATGTCGCGCTGGTTGCACAGCTCGATGAAGTGCGCGCCCTTGAGCGCGCTCTCGCCGAACAAGATGCCGTTGTTGGCGACGATGCCCACCGGATAGCCGTGTAGGTGCGCAAAGCCGCAGACCAGGGTCTTGCCGTAGCGCGCCTTGAACTCCTGGAACTCACTGCCGTCCACCACCCGCGCGATCACTTCGCGGATGTCGAAGGGCTTGCGGGTGTCCTTGGGGATCACGCCGTAGAGTTCTTCGACGGCGTACTTGGGCTCGCTGGGCGCCTGCACGGCCACCGGAAGTGACTTCTTCCGGTTGAGGTGGCGGACGATGTCGCGGGCTATCTGCAGCGCGTGGTGGTCGTTCTCGGCGTAGTGGTCGGCTACGCCGGACACGGCGGTGTGCACGTCCGCGCCGCCGAGGGTTTCGGCATCCACCACTTCGCCGGTAGCGGCTTTCACCAAGGGCGGGCCGCCCAGGAAAATAGTGCCCTGATCCTTGACGATGATGGACTCGTCGCACATCGCCGGCACATAGGCGCCACCGGCGGTGCAGCTGCCCATCACCACCGCGATTTGCGGGATGTTGAGCGCACTCATCCGGGCCTGGTTATAAAAGATGCGGCCGAAGTGCTCGCGGTCGGGGAAGACTTCGTCCTGCAGCGGCAGGAAGGCACCGCCTGAATCCACCAGGTAGAGGCAGGGCAGGTGGTTCTCCAGCGCCACTTCTTGGGCGCGCAGGTGTTTCTTCACCGTCATCGGGAAGTAGGTGCCGCCTTTCACGGTGGCGTCGTTGGCCACCACGACCACTTCGGTGCCGTGGATGCGGCCGATGCCGGTGATCAGGCCGGCAGCGGGCGCCGCGTCGTCATAGAGGCCGCCTGCGGCCAGCGCGGAGAGCTCAAGGAACGGCGAGCCCGGATCGAGCAGGGCGGCGATGCGCTCGCGCGGCAGCAACTTTCCGCGCTCGGTGTGCTTGCTGCGGGCCTTCTCGCCGCCGCCCAGGGCAACCCTGGCCAGCTGCACGTCGAAATCTGCAACCGCGGTGCGCAGCTGCGCGGCATTCTCCTGGAACTCCGGAGAGCGCGGATCAATCTGGCTTGTGATCAGGGGCATGCGCGTCAACTCGCTGGAAACCAACTTGAGTTTACGGTTCGCGGCGCATCCAGCCTAGCGCCATCGCCCAAAAGAAAACGGACGCGACTTGCGTCGCGCCCGTTTGCATGAAGCGTGCAGCTGGGGCTTAGTTGCCGCCTTCAGCAGCCTCTTCGACCACTTCAGCGGCCTCTTCGGCCGTCGCGGCGGCGTCGGTGGCGACTTCGGCAGCGGTGTCAGCCATGTCGGAAGCGGCGTCGGCAGCAGCGTCGGCCATGTCGGCAGCAGCGTCGGTGGTAGCAGCGGCGCCGGCATCCATCGCGGCCGAGGCATCGGCAGCGGCGTCGGTGGCGACTTCGGCAGCGTCGGTGGCAACTTCAGCAGCACCAGCAGCCGCGTCAGCAGCTACTTCGGTGGCGGCATCGGTGGTAGCGGCAGCGGCGTCGGCAGCCTCAGTGGCGGCAGCATCGGCAGCAGCAGCGGCATCGGTAGCCGCGTCAGCCGCCTGCTCAGCCTGGTTCGAGCAGGCCGCCAGGGCCAGGCCCAGGGCCATGGCGAGCAGGGTCTTGTTCAGGGACATGGTTTTGTTTCCTCGTCTAGACGTTGTAAGAACAGAACGTGAGCCGTACGACACACGTGGTTAAAATCATGTCAGGAACTGGCTGAGAGTCAAGAAGAACCGGACTTTAACGAAAATTACATGATTGGCCGCGGGAGGCTGAATGCCGGTTACCCGCGGATTTTACGGCAATTCTAGCGCAATGGCGGTCGCTTCGCCGCCGCCGATGCACAGCGCGGCCACGCCACGCCGTCCCCCGTTGCGCCGAAGCGCGTGCAGAAGAGTGACCACCAGGCGGGCGCCCGAGGCGCCAATCGGGTGCCCGAGGGCGCAGGCGCCGCCATGCACATTGAGCTTGGCGTGGGGCACGCCGAGCTCGCGCATCGGGGCCATGGCGACGACGGCGAAGGCTTCGTTCACTTCGAAGAGATCCACGTCGGCCACCGTCCAACCGGCCTTTGCCAGCACTGCCTGGATGGCCGCGACCGGTGCGGTGGTGAACCATTCCGGCGCCTGCGCGTGGCTGGCGTGCGCGACGATGCGGGCCAGCGGAGTGAGCCCCTGCGCTTGGGCAGCGGATTCCGAAAGCAGCACCACGGCGGCCGCGCCGTCGTTGATGCTGGAGGAACTTGCCGCGGTGATGGTGCCGTCCTTCTTGAACGCGGCGCGCAGGGTCGGGATCTTGGCGATGTCGCAGCGGCCCGGCTGCTCATCGGTATCCACCACGACGTCACCCTTGCGGCCAGCCACGGTGACTGGCGCGATTTCGTCCTTGAACGCGCCATCGGCCTGGGCCGCCAGCGCGCGGCGCACGGACTCGGCGGCGAAGGCATCCTGCTCTTCGCGGGTGAAAGTGTATTTCTCAACGCACAGCTCGCCGAAGGCGCCCATGGGCTGCTTGTCGTAGGGGTTGGTGAGCCCGTCCCAAGCCATGTGGTCGAGCATCTCGGCGCTGCCGTAGCGGATGCCGGTGCGCGAGCCGTTGAGCAAATGCGGGGCGTTGGTCAT
>JANNQY010000280.1:0-4109 GCA_031400995.1 Lysobacteraceae bacterium | reverse complement strand
GGCGGCATGGTGATCGGCATGTACCTGCCCATCTTCAAGCTGGCCGCCACCGTCGGCTGACGGCGCATGTTTGAGCTCTTGCAGGCCTCGGCCGGGCTGTCGCTCGGCGTTGCCCTCGTGTTCGGCCTGCTGGTGGGCAGCTTCCTGAACGTGGTGATCCTGCGCCTGCCGCCCTGGCTGGAATGGCAGTGGCGCCGCGACAGCCGCGAGCTGCTGGAGCTGCCCGAGCCTTACGAGCCGGCGCCGCCGGGCATCGTGGTGCAAGGCTCCGCCTGCCCCAAGTGCGGACACAAGCTCGCGCCCTGGGAAAACATCCCGGTGCTGAGCTACCTGGCGCTGCGCGGCCGCTGCCGCGGCTGCGGTAGCGGCATCTCGCTGCAGTACCCGGCGGTGGAACTGGTGACGGGCCTGTTGTTCATGGCCTGCGTGTGGCGCTTTGGCGCGGGCCCAGAGGCGGTGGCAGCGATGGTGTTCACCGGCCTGCTGGTGGCCATGTCGGGCATCGACCTGCGCACCACGCTGCTACCCGACCAACTCACGCTGTCGCTGCTGTGGATTGGCCTGGGCCTGTCCACCTTCACCCTGTTCACTTCGCCCACCCAGGCCATATTCGGCGCGATCGTCGGCTACCTCAGCCTGTGGAGCGTGTACAAAGCCTTCAAGCTGCTGACCGGCAAGGAGGGCATGGGCTACGGCGACTTCAAACTGCTCGCCGCCCTGGGCGCCTGGTGCGGCGCCTCCGGCATCCTGGCCATCGTGCTGATGTCGTCCTTCATCGGCGCCATCGTCGGCTCAATTTGGATAGGCCTGCGCGGCAAGGACCGGGCCACGCCCATCCCCTTTGGCCCCTACTTGGCGGCGGCGGGCTGGGTGCAGCTGATGTGGGGGCCGCAGATCATCCAGGCCTACCTGCGCTGGTCGGGCATGGACGGCTGAGGCCGTGGCGTCCTTCGTGGTCGCCGTCACGGGTGGCGTGGCCTCGGGCAAATCGGCCGTCACCCACGCTTTTGAATCCATGGGCATCGCCGTGGCCGATGCCGACCTGGCCGCCCGCGCCGTGGTGGAGCCTGGCCAGCCGGCTTTGGCTGAAGTGGTGACTCATTTTGGCGCCAGCGTGCTGCAGGCCGACGGACGCCTGGACCGAGCCGCGCTGCGCCAGCGCGTGTTCACCGACCCGGAGGCCAAGGCGACGCTGGAGTCCATGCTGCACCCGCGCATCCGCGCCTGGTTGGGCGCCGCCTGCGCTGCGGCGCCCGGGCCCTACGTGGTGGTGGCCATCCCGCTGCTGGCCGAGGGCGGTGGCCGCGCTACCTACCCGTGGCTGCACCGGGTGCTGGTGGTGGACGTGCCGGTGGCGCTGCAGCTGGCGCGGCTGGTGCAGCGCGACGGCATCGATGCGGCGCTGGCCCAGCGCATGGTGGACGCCCAGGCCAGCCGCGCGCAGCGGCTGGCGCTGGCGGACGACGTGATAGTGAACGACGGTCCCCTGGCCGCGCTTGAGGGGGCGGTGGGGCGGCTGCATTGGCGGTATCTGGGGCTGCCCTCACCCTAGCCCTCTCCCGTGAACGGGAGAGGGAACCGACCGGCGTGGCGAGAACCGATTGTCTCCCTCTCCCGTTTCACGGGAGAGGGCCGGGGTGAGGGCGCTCGGCCTGCGCTAGCCCGGCCAGAATCGCCCAATTCCCGCCACACCCTGGGCTCCATGGTGCCGGGCGATTGCGACGTCGGCCGCGTCCAGGCCACCCAGCGCATAAATTGGCAGCGACACCTGTTCGCGCAGCGCGGCGAACCCGTCCCAGCGCAGCGGTTTTGCACCCGGGTGGCTGCGGGTGGCCTGCACCGGCCCCAGTACCGCGAAATCCAGCCCCAGGCGCTGGGCTTGGGCCAGCTCGCCGGCGTCGTGGCAGGACGCAGCCACGGCCTGGCCCGCTGCCACTGCGGGCCGCTGGTTCAACGCCATCAGCTGCGCTGCGCGCAGATGCAGCCCGATGCCCAGCTCGGCCGCCAGGGCCTAGTAGCAATTCAAAAGTAGCTGTGCGCCGCAGGCATGGCACAAGGCTGAGGTCTCCCGGGCCAGCGCGCGTAGCTGGGCCGTGGGCAGGGTGTAGGCGCGCAGCTGCAGGCGACGAACGCCCGCCTCCAGGGCCCGTTCAAGCTGCTGCAGGAACACGGCCGGGTCCGCGGGCTCAGAACTGATGGCGTAACGGTCCGGCGCGGTCAGCGCGCCCACCACCGGCAGGTCGGCGGGCGGCATGGAGTAGTTGGCCAGGTGTTCGGGCGCGGACCAGGCCAAGGCCTGGCCCTCGCAGCCTTGCGGCTGGCCCTCGTAGCTACCCGCTTCGTAAACGTCCAGCACGATGCGCTTGGACGGATAGGCTTGCGGCACGCGGATCAGCGGCTGGGCGGACCGCAGCCTCAGGCCCAGCTCCTCGTGCAGTTCGCGGCCCAGCGCCTGCAGCGCGGATTCCCCGGGCTCCACCTTGCCACCCGGGAACTCCCACAGACCGGCCAGATCCCGGCCGGCGCCGCGCTGGGTTAGCAGCACGCGGCCGCGGGCGTCGCGCAGGACGGCCGCCACCACATGCACGGGCGGCTCAGGCCGGCCGGCGGCCATCGGCGTCCGGAATCAGCCTTAGTCCAGGCGCCCGTGGCACTGCTTGTACTTCTTGCCGCTGCCGCAGGGGCAGGCGTCGTTGCGGCCCACCTTGGCGGCGTCGCGCACGGCGGGCGAATTAGCCAGGACACCCTGCCCTTGCGCGGCCAGCGCTTGCGCCTGCGCGGCTTCCTCGTCGGCGCCGTAGCCGCCGGTTTCCGGGTGCTGGAACTGCATCTTGCGGGTCTGCGCCTCCAGCTTCTGGCGCTCGGCGGCCTCCATGGCGGCCACTTCTTCCTCGTTGCGGATGCGCACGCGCGCCAGCAGCGACACCACTTCCTGCTTCACCTTGTCCAGCATCTCGCCGAAGAGTTCGAAGCTCTCGCGCTTGTACTCCTGCTTGGGCTGCTTCTGGGCGTAGCCGCGCAGGTGGATGCCCTGGCGCAGGTAGTCCATGCGCGCCAGGTGCTCCTTCCAGTTCTGGTCGAGCACGTTCAACATCAGGTGCTTTTCCAGGTGCCTCATCATGTCGGGGCCCAGCTGCGCCTGCTTGTCGTCGAACATCTTTTGCCCGGCCGCCTGCACGCGCTCCAGGATGCCGTCGGCATCAATGGCTTCTTCGGCTTTCACCGCGCCCTGCAGGTCCACCGCCAGTCCAAACTCGTCGGCCAGCGAGCGCTCCAGCGCCGGAAGGTCCCACTGCTCGTCGATGGACTCGGCCGGCACGTGGCGGCGGGCAATTTCGCCCAGCACGTCCTCGCGGATGGCCTGGATGGACTCCTCCACCGATTCGGACTCCAGCAGCTCGTTGCGCTGCTGGTAGATCACCTTGCGCTGGTCGTTGGCCACGTCGTCGAAATCCAGCAAGTTCTTGCGGATGTCGAAGTTGTGCGCTTCCACTTTCTTCTGGGCGTTCTGGATCTGCTTGGTCACCAGGCCCGACTCGATGACGTCGTTCTCCTTCATGCCCATGCCGCGCATCGCCTTCTGAACCCAGTCGGCGGCGAAGATGCGCATCAGGTTGTCTTCCAGCGACAGATAGAAGCGCGACGAACCCGGGTCGCCCTGGCGGCCGGCGCGGCCGCGCAGCTGGTTGTCGATGCGGCGGCTTTCGTGGCGCTCGGTGCCAATGATGTGCAGGCCGCCCAGCGACAGCACTTCGTCGTGGCGCAGCTGCCACTCGGCCTTCAGGCGGGCCTTGTCGGCCTCGCTGGCGTCATCGCCCAGCTTGTGCAATTCGGATTCCAGCGAGCCGCCCAGCACGATGTCGGTACCGCGGCCGGCCATGTTGGTGGCGATGGTCACGGCCTTGGGCATGCCGGCGTTGGCGACGATCTGCGCCTCGCGCTCGTGCTGCTTGGCGTTGAGCACTTCGTGCGCGATGCCATCCTTCTTCAGCAGGCCGCTGAGCAGCTCGGAGGTCTCGATGCTGGCGGTGCCGACCAGCGCCGGCTGCCCCTTGCCGTGGGCCTGCTTGATCTCGGCGATGACCGACGCGAACTTGTCCTTGGCGTTC
>JANNQY010000279.1:0-11174 GCA_031400995.1 Lysobacteraceae bacterium | reverse complement strand
ACGCTGGGCGAAATGGCTGCTCCAGGCCACGTCGAAACCGCAGTTGGCCGGCTGCAGCGGCGCGATGTCGACGCCCGCTTGCGCCAGTGGTTCCACCCAAGCGCCATCGGACCCCAGCTGCGGCCAACTGGCGCCGCCCATCGCCAAGACCACGGCGCGGGCGTGCAGGCAGCGCCGGCCGTCTGGTGTGTCGAATTCCAGGCCGCCCTCCGCGGCAAACCCGCGCCAGCGATGCGCCACGTGGAAGCGCACGCCCTCTGCGCGCAGCCGCCGGACCCAGCCGCGCAGCAGCGGGGCGGCTTTCAGGTCAGACGGAAATACGCGCCCAGAGCTGCCAACGAAGGTTTCCACGCCCAAGCCCTGCGCCCAATCGCGCAAGCTGCCGGCATCCATCGCCCGCAGCCAGGCAGCCACGGCGGTTTGGCGTGAGCCATAGCGCGCTACGAAATCGGGCAGCGGCTCGCTGTGGGTCAGGTTGAGCCCGCCCTTGCCAGCGATCAGGAATTTGCGACCCACCGAACCCATGGCTTCGAACACCTCCACCGACAGCCCGGCGGCGCGCGCCACTTCAGCGGCCATCAGGCCGGCAGGGCCGCCGCCAATGATGGCGAGGTCGGTCGGGGACGGGTCAGTCACGTCCTAGTGTCTCACGCGGCCCTGCGCATTCGGGCGCTGGAAGGTTCCACGGGCCGCGGCGTTGCAGTTGCCAGGTGCCCGGCCTTGGTCCCTAACTGGCGACAAAAGTGGTTAAAATCGCCGAACATACGTTTTCATGGATTGAATCGACCGTTTGAATCAGGGCGCTAGATATCCCGTAATAACCTAATTTTTACGCCGTGGAACGTATCATCGCGTGGCTGGCAAAGCTCTCCGGGCTCTGTCAGCACCCTTTGCTTCCCTTCGCGATCGCCTCGCCCCGGCCTGTCGGGGTTCGCCGCTACCTGGTTTGGGTGGCGGGTCGGTCGCGCTGTCCCCATCTCTTACGCCAAGGAGCGCCGCATGACCGATACCACGAACAGCCTTGCCGACCTGATCGAAATCAGCGAAGACGGCATCGCGTTCTATGAAGACGCCGCGCAGAAGGTCAAGGACAAAAAGCTCAGCACCCTGTTCACGCGTTTGGCGAAGGCCAAGTCCGAGCTCGCCCAGGAACTTTCGGGTGAGGTTAAGCCCGCCGCAGCCGGAAAGAAAAAGCCCGTGCGTAAATCCGAAAGTTCGCTCGGCGAATTGAGCAAGGCCTATGCCGGCCTGCGCAAGCAGTGGCCCGATGCCGGTACCGAGCGCTACACGCGCATGGCCGAAGTGGAAGGCCAGCTTCAAATCACCTTCCAGAAGGTGGTACTGGACCGTGACCACAGCTTCGTGGTCCGTGTGCTGGCCAAGCAGTACGTGAGCAAAGCCGAAGTGCTCAACAAAGAGCTTCGCGCCTGCCAGCGCGTCGCCTGAAAGCCGGCCGGCGCGAGCCGGCCAGTGATGTAAAAAAACGCCCGGGCTTGCCCGGGCGTTTTTTCTTCTGCGGGTGCAGGCTCAGTTCGGGACGCTGGCCGGTGCTTCCAGCCCACGGCGCTTGAGCAGCGGTCCCACCTGCGGGTCGCGGCCGCGGAAATCACGAAACAGCTGCATGGCATCCTCGCTGCCGCCGCGTCCCAGCAAGGTGCCGCGGAAATGGTCGCCATTGGCGCGGGTCAGTCCGCCGTTTTCCTTGAACCAGTCCACAGACTCCGCGTCCAGCACCTCGCTCCACAGGTAGGCGTAGTAGCCGGCCGCATAGCCACCCATGATGTGCGAGAAGTACGTGCTGCGGTAACGCGGCGGCACCGGCGCAAAGTTCACGCCGGCTTCGGCGAGTGCCTTGGCCTCGAAGGCGAGGGTGTCTGTGGGCACTTCGCTGGCGCTGATCTGGTGCCAGCGCTGGTCCAGCATGGCCGCTGCCAGGTACTCGGTGGTGGCATGGCCCTGGCCGAACTGCTCGGCGGACAGCACTTTGTCCAGAAGCGCCTGCGGCAGCGGTGCGCCGGTCTGGTAGTGCTTGGCGTAGTTGGCCAGCACCGATGGCCAGACGGCCCACATTTCATTCACCTGCGATGGATACTCGACGAAGTCGCGCGGCACGCTGGTGCCGGCGAACATCGGGTAGCGCACGTTCGAGAACAGGCCGTGCAGGGCATGGCCAAACTCGTGGAACATGGTGGTGACCTCGTCGAAGGTCATCAGCGTCGGCTGGCCGTCGGCCGGCTTGGGGATGTTGAGGTGGTTGGCCACCACCGGCCGGGTGCCGGTGAGGCCGTTCTGCGGCACATAGGCGTTCATCCAGGCCCCACCGCGCTTGTTGCCGCGGGCGTAGAAGTCGGCAAGGAACAGCCCCAACGGCCGGCCATCTGCCTCGAACACCTCGAACACCCGCACGTCCGGGTGGTAGGTGGGCAGGTCCTTGCGCTCCTGGAAGGTGATGCCGTACAGCTCGGTCGCGGCATGGAAGACGCCATCGCGCAGCACTTGGTCGAGTTCGAAATAGGGGCGCAGCTCGGACTCGTCGAAATCGTACTTTTCCTTGCGAACTTTCTCAGCGTAGAAAGCCCAGTCGCCGGCCTCAAGCTCGAAGCCGCCCTTCTTCGCATCCACGATGGCCTGCATGTCAGCCGCTTCGCGGCGGGCGTTGGCCACGGCCGCCGGGGCCAGGTTGGCCATCAGCGTGTTCACCGCGCCTACGGTGCCGGCGGTTTCCACTTCCAGCACATAGGCGGCATGGTTGGGATAGCCCAGCAGGGCGGCGCGTTCGGCGCGCAGCTTGGCCACCCGGGCCACCAAGGCGCGGTTGTCGAACTCGCCGCCACGGCTGCCGCGGGCCAGCGACGCGGCCATGATTTGCAGGCGCAGGTCGCGGTTGGTCAGCGAGGACAGCGGCGGCTGCCCGCTGGTGTTCTGCAGCGCGATCAGATACTGGCCGGGCTTGCCCGCCGCCTTGGCGGCTTCGGCTGCGGCGGTGATGGCGTCCGGCGACAGGCCATCAAGCTGGGCCTGGTCGCTTACCAGCACGCCGGAGGCGTTCACTTCCTTGAGCACGTTCTGGCTGAATGTGGTGGACAAGGTGGCCAGTTCGGCATTCATCGCCTTGAGTAAGGTCTTGTCGGCGTCGGACAGGTTGGCGCCGGCGCGCACGAAATCAGTGTGGTAGCGCTCGAGCAAGCGGGTGCTCTCGGCGTCCAGGCCCAGGGCGGCGCGGCCCTCGTGCAGGGTCTTGATGCGCTGGAACAGCTTGGGATCCAGGTTGATGGCGTCCAGATGCGCCGCCAGCTTGGGCGCCATCTCGGCGTCCACGCGGTCCATCTCGGGGTTGGTGTTGGCGCCGACCAGGTTGAAGAAGACCGCCGAAACCCGGTTCAGCACGTCGCCCGTGCGCTCCATGGCAACGATGGTGTTCTCGAAAGTGGGCGCCTCGGGATTGGCCGCGATCAGGTCGATCTCGGTGCGCTGCTCAGCCATGCCTTTTTCCAGGGCCGGGGCGTAGTGGGCGTCCTGGATCTGGTCGAAGGGTGGCAGTTGGAAGGGCAGCGTGCTCACGCTGAAGAACGGGTTTGCGGCCATGGGCTGGGCGGATTCGGCGGACTGGGTGGCAGGTTCGGCGGCCGCGGCAAGCGCGGCAGGGCTGGCAGCGCACAGGGCGACCGCGAGGGCGAGCGACAACTTATGGGTCATGGCAACAATCCTTGGTGGGCCTATCAACCTGGGAAGCGTAGCGCATGCGGCCGGCCGTGCAACCGTGGCCAAAGGCAGGAGGAGGTCACGCGCTGTTTACAGGCTGGCCGGGGCGATGCGCTAGGCTGGGAGCCTTAATCCACGGAGAACGCCATGACCACCGCCTACGATTTTTCCGCCAAGACCATCGAGGGTGCCGAGCAATCCCTGGACGCGTACCGCGGCAAGGCCATGCTGGTGGTCAATACGGCCTCCAAGTGCGGGTTTACGCCGCAATACGCCGGCCTGGAGAAGCTCGCCAAGCAGTACGAGGACCAGGGGCTGGTGGTACTGGGGTTTCCGTGCGACCAGTTTGGGCACCAGGAGCCGGGCAACGAGGAGGAAATCAAGAATTTCTGCTCGCTCACCTATGACGTCAGTTTCCCGATGTTCGCCAAGGTGGACGTGAATGGCGCCAAGGCCCATCCGCTTTACCAGTGGCTCAAGTCCGAGAAGGCCGGCCTGCTGGGCATGGAGGGCATCAAGTGGAACTTCACCAAGTTCCTGGTGGGCAAGGACGGCCAGGTGCTCAAGCGCTATGCGCCCACCGACACGCCGGAGAAGATCGGCAAGGACCTGGCCAATCTGCTGGGCTGAGCCCGCGCCTTATTTCTCGACGAACGCCCGCTCGAACACGTACTCGCCGGGGCTGCCGATGCGCGGTGCGGCCTTGAGGCCGACGCCGTCGAGCAACTGGCGGAAGTCGGCCAGCATCTGCGGGCTGCCGCAGATCATGGCGCGGTCCCGGCCGGCATCGAGTGGCTCGATGCCCAAATCGGCCTGCATGCGGCCGCTGGCCATCAGGTCGGTCAGCCGGCCGCGGTTCTGGAAGGGCTCTCGGCTCACGGCCGGGTAGTACAGCAGCTGGCGTGAGATCAACTCGCCCAGGTGTTCATGCCGGGGCAGCTCGCGCTGGATATAGTCGCGATAGGCCAAGTCTTTGGCCTCGCGCACGCCATGCGTCAGTATGACCCGCTCGAAGCGCTCGTAGACTTCCGGGTCCTTGACGACGCCCAGGAAGGGCGCCAGGCCGGTACCGGTGGCCAGCAGGTACAGGTTCCGGCCCGGGTGCAGGTCGCTGATGAGCAGGGTCCCGGTGGGCTTGCGGCTCACCAGCAGGTCGTCGCCGGGCTGGATGTGCTGGAGCCGGGAGGTCAGGGGGCCGTTGGGCACCTTGATACTGAAGAACTCCAGGTGCTCCTCCCAGTTGGCGCTGGCGATGGAGTAGGCCCGCATCAGGGGCCGCCCCTCCACCTCCAGCCCTATCATCACGAACTGGCCGTTTTCGAAGCGCAGGCCGTCGTCCCGGGTGGTGGTGAAGCTGAAGTAGTCCTCGTTCCAGTGCCTGACGGTGAGCACCTGCTCGGTGGCGTAGGCAGACATTCGGGGCTCGGGAGGCTGGGGGGCTGGAAGGCCCCGTAGTGTACGGCATTGGCTTTCCAGACCAGAAGCGAGTAGGCTCCTCCACCTGCGGATACCGGACATGCCGGGCTGCCGCAGTTACCCATCATTTTGTTACAACAAGGATTAGAGATATGTCGGATCGTCAGACTGGAACCGTGAAGTGGTTCAACGACGCCAAGGGCTTTGGCTTCATCACCCCGGAAAGCGGCGAGGACGTGTTTGTCCACTTCCGTTCCATCCAGGGCACCGGCTTCAAGTCCCTGCAGGAAGGCCAGAAGGTCTCCTTCAAGGTCGTGAAGGGCCAGAAGGGCATGCAGGCGGACGAAGTGCAGCCGATGTAATTGCGGCGCCCTCGCACCGCAAGATCAGCCCCGGTCGGTAACGACCGGGGCTTTTTTATGGGGCACTGGCACGGGGTGAGCGGTTTGGTTTGCGCCGCCCGCCCGCTTGTCCTAGCCTATGCGCCCTTTTCCCGCCGTCGGGCTTCCCCGGCCGGCCATCCCACCAGGATTCCCATGCAGATCGCCGAACGCACCGTCGCGTCCTTCCACTACACCCTCACCAACGACGCCGGCACGGTGATTGACTCCTCCAGCGGCGCCGAGCCGCTCACCTATCTGCACGGCGTGGGCAACATCGTCCCCGGGCTGGAGAAAGCGATGGAGGGCCGGGTGGTCGGCGACAAGTTCGACGTCCGGGTGCCGGCCGAAGAAGGCTACGGCACGCCCAACGAGATGCTGGTGCAGGTGGTGCCGCGCGAGGCCTTCCAGGGCGTGGACGCGATTGAAGTGGGCATGCAGTTCCAGGCCCAGACGCCGCAGGGCGCCATTTCGGTGGTAATCGCCAAGATCGAAGACGGCCTGGTGACCGTGGATGGCAACCATCCGCTCGCCGGCCAGGCGCTGAACTTTGCGGTGGAAGTGGTGGACGTGCGCGAAGCCAGCCTGGAGGAAGTGGTCCACGGCCACGTCCACGGCGCCGGCGGCCACAACCACTGAACGCCGCCACGGCCCGCGGGCGGCTGCTGGCCTCCGACGAGGAGCTGCGCACGCTGCTGGTCGGCGTGCGGCGCATCGCGGTGCTGGGCATCAAGACCGTATCCCAGCGCGGCCAGCCGGCCATCGAAGTGCCGCGTTACCTCGATCGCGTCGGCCTCACCATCGTGCCGGTGCCGGTTTACTACCCTGAGGTGGAAACCATCCTGGGCCAAGCGGTGTTCCGGCGAGTCGGCGATATCCCAGGCACCGTGGACCTGTTGAACGTATTCCGACGTCCGCAGGACCTGCCGGCGCACCTCGACGACATCTTGGAGAAGCACCCCGGCGCGGTGTGGCTGCAGTCGGGCATCCGCCACGATGCGTTCGTCGAAGCCTTGCTCTCAGCCGGCATCGACGTGGTGCAGGACCGCTGCCTGATGGTGGAACACGCGCGCCTGCAAAAGGCCTGACACGCGTTCGCTTCAGCCGTCGTGCGGCCGCCGCGCCGGCAGGAAGGGTGCCAAGTGTTGGCGAACGATGCCTTCCGGCACCGATCCGGGATCGAGCACGCCGTATTCCGCAGGCCAGCTGCCGTCGCGCGGCAGCTTGAAGCTGCCCATCAGCATATCCACCAGCGGCAGGTGTATGGCGTAGTTGACATCCACGCTTCCCGGTTCACGGGCGTGGTGCCAGTGGTGGTAACGCGGCAGCACCAGCACGTACTCCAGCCAGCCAAAGTTCAAGCCCAGGTTGGCGTGTGCCAACACCGCCTGCAGTCCCACTAGGATCACGTAAGCATTGATCGCGGCGGGTGAGAAACCCAGCACCACGAGCGGCAGCAGCACCATCGCGCGGGTGAGCAGGATCTCGAGCAGGTGCATGCGCGACCCCGCGAGCCAGTCCATGTGGCGGCTGCTGTGATGGACGGCGTGGAAGCGCCAAAGCAACGGCAGCCGATGATAAGCGCGGTGCAGGCTGGCCTGGGCCAGGTCCGCGCAAAGTACCGCCAGCGCGAACTGCAGCCACACCGGCATCGCGATGATTCCCGCCTTCAGCGCCGGGAACGCCGCCAGCGCCGCGATCTGGCTGGTCCAGGTGGTGATGGCTATGAGCATGAACTGGACCAGCACATGGCTGATGAAAAAGTACGCGACGTCGGTACGCCACTGCGCCCGCATCGGCGACTGCGGTATCCGCCCGAGCGCGCGCTCCAGCGGCACGAACACCAGCGCCGAGAAAAACAGCGACACCACGAACCAGTCCAACCCTAGGGAGTAAGGCGTGTCGCCAATACGGTCGAACGGGATGCCGCTGCCGCCCAGAATTACCGCCAGCGTCGCGCTTGCCACGCCCACCAGCGCGGCCTGGCGGTCACGGCCGCGCAGGATGGCCAGCGTCCCCAGGGCGAACGCCAGCACCAAGCCCAGCAGGAGCAGCGAGCGCGCGAACTGCTCGCTGTAGATTTGCCGGAACTCGCGGCTGGTGAGCCATTCCGGGAAGTGAAAGCACAGCACGCCCATCAAGCTGAGCGATCCCAGCACGGCCGACATCCTGGCCAACCAGGAGGGGCGAGAGGAGAAGGACGCGTCGTAGGCTGCCATTGCCACACGATAATTCAACTTCATCGCCGCGCAAACCGGGCGCGCCGGTTAAACTGGCGATCCCCCCGATCGTCGTTCTTCCCCTGTGACCTCACTTCCCCCTGATATCTCCCTCGTTTTCGAAGATCGCCCCGGTTACCTCTACGCGGAGGTCACCGGTCCGCGCGACAGCCCCGATATATCGCTCACCTACTGGCAACTCGTCGCCGAGCAGTGCCGCCTGCGCAACACCAAGCGCCTGCTGGTGTTCGAAAAGCTGGGCGAGCACGAAGGCGAACGCGACACGCCCGCCATGGTGGACGCCATCATCGCGCTGGGCATGGATCGCCTGCAGATCGCCTTCGTGGTCGGCCGCGTCGACCAGCTGTCGCGCATGGAGCACGCTGAAATCCTGGCCATGGAGCGCGGCGCCAATGGCCGCGTCTTCGGCAGCATGGCGGTTGCCGAGCGCTGGCTGCGCCACGGCAGCTGAGCGGGCTCAAGCCGCGGTGACCGTCACCGCGATGCCGTTCAAAGCGGCATTGCCCGAGGGCACATCCAGCTCCCGCGTGCTGCTGAGGTCGTTGTAGCTGGCCCCCGCCAGCTGTTGCGCGCGTGACTGCCGCGTGCCTGGCCGGTCGTGGCCAAACCCATGCGGCAGGCAGACCACGCCGGGCATCAGCCCGGCGTCGGCCTGCACCTGGACCTGCACCGCGCCGGTGGCAGACGCCAGCCGCACCAAGGCGCCGTCATCAATGCCCCGACGCGCCAGATCGGCAGGATGCATGCGCAGTTGATGGCGCGCAGGCCCCTTCACCAGCCGCGGGGCGTTATGCATCCATGAATTGTTGCTGCGCACGTCGCGGCGGCCGATCAAGCGCAGGTCGTCATTCGCCACGTCGCTGGCGCGCAGTCGCTGCAGCTCCTCCAGCATCAGCGTGGGCGCGCATTCAATCTTGCCGCTGGCGGTTTCCAGCCGCGCCAGCAGGGAAGGGCGCAGCGGCCCCAAGTCCAGCCCGTGCGGCGCCGCGGCCAACTGCTCCACGCTCAGGCCACTGCCGCCACGCTGCAGGCCAAGGGCGAGCAGGTCCAAGGGCGGCGGCAGCGGCCGCCACGGCTTGCCTGCGGCCTGCGCATAGGACGCGCCCAGGGCATTGATGATTTCCCAGTCCGCGCGCTCATCGGCGCCGCGCTCGCGCAGCGGCAGACTCAGCTTGGCGACGCGTCGCACCGCGAAGGCGTTGAAGTGCACGTCGTAGTGCGGCTGGGTCAGCGGCGAGGCGGGCGGCAGGATCAGGTGCGCGTGGCGGGTGGTTTCATTGAGGTAGATGTCCATCGAGATCATGAAATCCAGCGATGCCAGGGCCGCGTCCAGCCCGCGTCCGTCGGGCGTGGACAGCACCGGGTTGCCGGCGCTCGTGATCAGGGCCCGCACTTGGCCTTCGCCCGGCGTGCGGATTTCCTCCGCCAGCACGGCCACCGGCAGTTCGCCGGCGAACTCGGGCAAGCCGCTGACCCGGCTGCGCCAGCGGTCGCGATGGCCTGCTGCCGTACCGGGGCCGGTGAGCGGCAGCGCCGGCTCATTGGGCAGGGCGCCGCCGACGCGGTCGAGGTTGCCGGTGACCAGATTCACCAGTTGGATCAGCCATTGGCACAGCGTGCCCCAGGCCTGGGTGGACACGCCCATGCGGCCGTAGGCCACGGCGGTGGGCGCATCCCAGAAGGCGACGGCAAGGGCGCGGATGTCGTCGCGTTCGATGCCGGTGCGGGCCGAAGCGTCGCCGGTGTCCATGGCCTGGATCGCCGCCAGCGCCTCGTCCAAGCCATTCAGCTTGCCGTCGTAGGCGGATACGCGCGCCGGACCCAGCGCCAGAAGGTCCTGCAGCAGCGCCAGCAGGAACCAGGCGTCACTGCCTGGGCGAATGAACAGGTGCTGGTTGGCGATCTCCGCGGTTTCGGTGCGGCGTGGATCCACCACCACCAGCTGGCCGCGCTTCGCCAGCGCCTGCAGCCGCTTGGCCACGCCCGGCGCCGTCATCAAGCTGCCGTTTGAGGCAACGGGGTTGGCACCCAGCATCAGGAAAAAATCGGTGTGGTCGATGTCCGGGATGGGCAGCAGGAACTGGTGGCCGTACATCAGCCAGTCCACAAGTTGGTGCGGCCATTGGTCCACCGACGACGCGCTGTAGATGTTGCGGCTGCGCAGCGTCTTCAGCAGCGCCGGGAGATAGGCGATGTGGCCGAAATGATGGACGTTGGGATTACCCAGGTAGGCCGCGACGGCGTCAGCGCCGTGCTCATGCTGCACGGCCGCCAGGCGCTCCCCGGCCTCGGCGAAGGCCTCCTCCCAGCCGATCTCCTCCCAATCGCTGCCGCGCCGGCGCAGCGGGCGCCGCAGCCGATCGGGATCGGTCTCCAGGTCCAGGATGGCGTTGCCCTTGGGGCAGATGTGGCCGCGGCTGAACGGGTCGGCGGTGTCGCCGCGGATGGCCACCAGCGCCTCGCCTTCGTACTGCAGCTCCAGGCCGCAGATGGCCTCGCACAGGGGGCAGGCGCGGAATCGGGACTGGCGGGCCATGGCGGGTTCCTGCGGCGGCGGTGGTCGGGTTTCCGGATACTAGGCCATCGCGAGACGGGCTTCGCGCCCCTTCGCCCTGTAAACTAGCGACATGTCCCTGATCACATTCCAAGGCGTCGACTACGGCGTCGGCGGCCCACTGCTGCTCGAATCCGTCCACCTGGCCGTGGAGCGCAATGAGCGCGTCTGCATCGTCGGCCGCAATGGCGCCGGAAAATCCACCCTGCTGCGGCTGATGTCGGGCGAAATCAGCCCCGATGACGGCGTGCTCAAGCGCGAGGGTCGCATCGCCGGCCTGGCGCAGGAAGTGCCCAAAGACCTCGCGGGCAGCGTCTTCGACGTGGTCTCGATGGGCTTGGGCGAATTGGGCGCCGACCTGGCCCGCTACCACCACATGCTGCACGACGGCATGGACATCGACATGGACGAGCTGGGCGCCGTGCAGGCCCGGATCGAGGCCGGCAACGGCTGGCAGATCGAGCAGCGCGTCGAGCAGGTCATCAGCAAGCTCGACCTGCCCGAGGACGCCGAGTTCTCCGCGCTTTCAGGCGGCATGAAGCGCCGCGTGCTGCTGGCCCAGGCCCTCGTGGCCGCGCCCGACCTGCTGCTGCTGGACGAGCCCACCAACCACCTGGACATCGAATCGATCGCCTGGCTGGAGGAGTTCCTGAAGAACTTCGGCGGCAGCGTGGTCTTCGTCACCCACGATCGCGAATTCCTGCGCAACCTCGCCACCCGCATTCTCGAGATCGACCGCGGCCAGGTCACCAGCTGGCCCGGCGATTACGACAACTTCCTGCGCCGCCGCGAGGAGCGGCTGCACGCCGAGGCCCAGGCTAACGCGCTGTTCGACAAAAAGCTGGCCCAGGAAGAAGTGTGGATCCGCCAGGGCATCAAGGC
>JANNQY010000278.1:0-5413 GCA_031400995.1 Lysobacteraceae bacterium | reverse complement strand
CCGCGCGGGTGCCAGCGCCCACCGGGGGGGTTTCACCTTGTGACCCCCGGGGGCGGCGGGGCCCCCCCGCCCCACCCGCCCGCGCAGCTGGTGCAGCTGGGCCAGGCCCAGGCGTTCGGCGTTCTCGATCACCATCAGGCTGGCATTGGCCACGTCCACGCCCACTTCGATGACCGTGGTGGCCACAAGCAGCTGCAGCCGGCCGGCCTTGAAATCGGCCATCACTGCCTGCTTTTCGGCCGGCTTCATGCGCCCATGCAGCAAGCCTAGGCGGAGCGCGGGCAGCAGGGCGCTGAGCTGTTCGAAGGTGCTTTGCGCGGCCTGTGCCTCCACGTCTTCGCTGTCCTCGATCAGCGTGCACACCCAGTAAGCCTGGCGTCCCTCGGCGCAGGCCGCGCGGATCCGGTCCACGACCTCGGTGCGGCGCTCGCCGCTGATGGCCACCGTCTGCACCGGCGTGCGTCCCGGCGGCATTTCGTCGATCACCGATACGTCCAGATCGGCGTAGGCCGACATCGCCAGGGTGCGTGGAATCGGCGTGGCGGTCATCACCAGCTGGTGCGGCACTTGGCTGCCGCTCAGGCCCTTGTCGCGCAAGGCCAGGCGCTGGTGCACGCCAAAACGGTGCTGCTCGTCGACGATAGCCAGCGCCAGACGCGAGAAAACCACCTTCTCCTGCATCAGCGCATGCGTGCCTATCACCACCTGCGCCTGCCCTGAAGCAATCTCGGCCAGCACGGCGGCGCGCGCCTTGCCGGTCACCTTCCCGGCCAACCAAGCCACGCGTAGGCCCAGCGGCTCCAGCCAGGCACGGAAGTTGCCCAAATGCTGTTCGGCCAGCAGTTCGGTGGGGGCCATCAGCGCGACCTGATGACCAGTCTCGACCGCGTTGGCTGCCGCCAGCGCGGCCACCACGGTCTTGCCGCTGCCCACGTCGCCCTGCACCAGCCGAAGCATCGGCTCGGGACGAGACATGTCGCGGGCCACTTCCGCCAGCACGCGCTGCTGTGCCCCCGTCAGCGTGAAGGCCAGGCGCTCGCGCAGTGATGCCGCCAGCTTGCCCTTGGGCCGCACCGGCAGCGCCCCGTGCGCGCGCAGCGCAATGCGCTGGCGGCGCAGGCTGAGGTGATGCGCCAGCAATTCTTCCAGCGCCAGGCGCTGCTGCGCCGGATGAAGGCCAGCGGCAAAGAGCGACAAATCAGCATCCGGCGGCGGACGGTGCGCCAGCAGCAGCGCCTCCCTCAGGGTGGGCAGCTGTAACCGATCGCGCAGCCCGGCGGGCAACAGCTCCAGCGCCTCGGCCGGCGGCAGGTGCTTGAGCGCCTCGCCAATCACGCGGGTCAGCGACTGCGGGCCCAGGCCCTCCACCGCCGGGTACACCGGGTCAAGACAGTCGCGCAGGGCCGTGTCGTCGTCCTCGTCCAGCATGCGGTAGCTCGGATGCACCATTTCCAGGCCGTATTGCCCCGGCCTCGCTTCGCCGTAGCAAAGGATCCTGCGCCCGGGAACAAACTGCGCCAGCTGCGCCCGATTAAAGTGGAAAAAGCGCAGCACCAGCGTGCCGCGCGACTCATCAGCTACCGCCACCCGCAGCATTGGCCGAAAGCGGAAGCTGCGCTCCACGGCTTCCACCCTGGCCGAAACCTGAGCCGATTGACCGGGCTGAAGGTGGGCAATGGCTGTCACCTGGGTCCGGTCTTCATAGCGCAGCGGCAGGTGCAGCCACAGATCCTGCAGCGTCAGCAGCCCGCGCGCCTGGAACTTCGCCGCAAGCTTGGGGCCAACGCCCGGCAGGGCCGATAGCGCCTGCGCTCCCGAAGGAGCCAGCGGCGCAGCGCCCAGGCTGGCGCCGCGGCGCGGCGACGGGCGGGTCATCGGCTCAGCCAGTGACGAGGATGGCGTCTATCTCCACCCGGGCGCCGCGCGGCAAGCCCGACACCTGGATGGTTGAACGCGCGGGATACGGAGCCGCGAAACACTCGGCCATCACCGCGTTCACTTCAGCGAAATCCGACAAATCCATCAGGTAAATGCCCACTCGCACCACGTCGTCCAGGCTGGCACCCGCGGCCTCGCAAACGGCCTTGAGGTTGTCGAACACGCGCTGGGTCTGGATCCGGATGTCGCCCTCCACCAGTTGGCCGGTGGCAGGATCAAGCGGAATCTGGCCAGAAAGAAACACTTGGCCGCCGGCGCGCACAGCCTGTGAATAGGGCCCGATGGCGGCAGGCGCGCGTTCGGTACGGATGGGTTCACGGGGCATGACGGACCTCGGCAAGGGGCGGATACCCGGATTGTAGGAGCCGCGGGTGCCTGCGGCCAGCGGCAGTCAGAGCCTGAGCACGCCGTGCACCACGCCCAAACGGCGGATGCGGCGGATGACGTCGGCCAAGTGCTTGCGGTCGCGCACTTCGATGGAGAATTCCATCACCGACATCGCCATATCGCGCTCGGTGTACTCCACCGCGTCGATGTTGGAATTGCTCTCCGCCACCGCGGCGGCCACCTGCGCCAGCGAACCGGGCTTGTTGTCCACCTCGATGCGCAGCGCCACCCGGTAGTCGCCCTGCACGTTGCGATCCCAGGCCATGGGCACGCAGCGCTCCGGGAACTTGCGGTACTCCACCACGTTGGGGCAGTCGCTGCGGTGGACCACCACGCCCTTGCCGGCGCTGAGGTAGCCCATGATCTTGTCGCCGGGAATCGGATGGCAGCAGACCGCGAAGCTGAGCACGCCGCGCTCACTGCCGGTTATCAGGATGCGGTCGGCCGACGAGGCCGGCAGCGACTGCCCTGACAGCGGCAGGTCATCCTGGCCTTGGCGCATCTGCCGGGCCACCTGCGCTGGCATGCGGTTGCCCAAGGCGATGTCGGCTAATAGTTCTTCCAGGCGCCGGTAGCGCATTTCCGCCAGCAGGTGCTCCACGCGCTCGGCGGGGATGCGATCCAGCGAGCTGTCCATGGCTTCGAGCGCGCGGTCGAGCATGCGGTGGCCCAAGTCCACGGCGTCCTCGTGCTCGAGGCGCTTGAGGAAGTGCCGGATGGCGGTGCGCGCCTTGCTCGACACCACGTATTCCAGCCACTGCGGGCTGGGCGTGGCCGAAGGCGCGGTGATGATCTCGACACTCTGGCCGCTGGCCAGCTTGCTGCGCAGCGGCACCAGTTTCTTGTCCAGGCGGGCGGCGACGGCATGGTTGCCCACGTCGGTGTGCACGGCGTAGGCGAAGTCCAGAGCCGTAGCGTTGCGCGGCAGCGCCAGGATGTCGCCCTTGGGCGTGAACAAATAGACCTCGTCCGGGAACAGGTCCACCCTGACGTTTTCCAGGAACTCCAGCGACGAGCCCGCGCTCTGCTGGTCGTCCATGAGGTTGCGGACCCAGTCCTGCGCGCGCGCCTGCGCGGCGCTGCCCCCGGCCCCCGCGTTCTTGTAGACCCAATGCGCGGCAATGCCGCGTTCGGCCACCAGGTCCATGTCCTCGGTGCGGATCTGCACCTCCACCGGCGCGCCATAGGGGCCAAACAGCACGGTGTGCAGGCTCTGGTAGCCGTTGGCCTTGGGGATGGCGATGAAGTCGCGGAAGCGCGCATCCAGGGGTTTGTAGATCGAGTGCACGGCGCCCAGGGCGTGGTAGCACTGCATCACCGTGGGCACCACGATTCGGAAACCGAAGACGTCGAGGACCTGCTCGAGGCTTTTGTTTTCCTGGCGCATCTTGGTATAGATGCTCCAAGGCGCCTTCACCCGGCTCACCAGATGGTTGCGCAGGCCTTCCTGCGCCATGCGCTGGGCAAGCTGGGTCTCGATGGTGGCCAGCGCCTCGCGGCGCATTACCGGCTGGGAGGCGATGCGCTTGGAAATCACCGCGTGCCGGTACGGATACAGCGCACGGAAGCCCAGGTCCTGCAGCTCGGCCTTGATCTTGTTCATGCCCAGCCGCTGGGCGATGGGCGCGTAGATTTCCAACGTTTCGCGGGCGATGCGCCGGCGCGATTCGGCCGCCATGGCGTCCAGCGTGCGCATGTTGTGCAGCCGGTCGGCCAGCTTGATCAGGATCACGCGCAGGTCACGCGCCATGGCCAGCATCATCTTGCGGAAGCTCTCGGCGGCGGCTTCCTGGCGATCGCGGAACTGCAGTTTGTCGAGCTTGGTGACGCCGTCAACCAATTCAGCCACGGTGGGACTGAACTGGCTTTCTATCTCGCTGCGCGGCAGCAGGGTGTCTTCCAGCGCGTCGTGCAGGATGGCGGCGCACAGGGTTTCGGCGTCCAGCCGCAGGTCAGCCAGGATGCCGGCCACGGCTACGGGGTGGGTGATGTAGGCCTCGCCGCTGCGCCGGGTCTGGCCCTCGTGGGCGCGGGCGCCCATTTCGTAGGCCCGGCGCACCAGCAGCACCTGCGCCGGCGGCAGGTAGTCGGCCAGCCGCTTCTCGAGCGCCAACACGGCCTCCGGACACGGGTCCGGGCCGATATCGGCAAGCTGGGGAGGCGAAAACGAGGACATGCCCGCAGACTACGCGGCCGCGCCAGAGGCATCAATGCCGCGGCTTTGCGCGACCCCAGACACAACTGTGGGAGGGACTTCAGTCCCGATGCTTTCAGGCGAAAGGCATCGGGACGGAAATCCCTCCCACAGGGATCCGAGGCTTAGGGGCCGGGGATCAGAGGTCGTCGCCGCCCTTGGAAAGGTCGTCGTCCACCACTTCAGCGGCGGCCCATTCCAGGGCTTCACGCTCGGCGCGCTCGCGCTCGGACTTTTCGACGTCGTCGATGAGCTTCTGGTCGATCCTGCGGCTGGCGATCTCACGCAGGGCCAGCACGGTGGGCTTGTCCTGGTGTTCGCTGTTGTCGACCACGGGCTCCACGCCCTTGGCAAGCTGGCGGGCGCGCTTGGACGCCATCAGGACCAGCTCGAAGCGGTTGTCGACGACGGACAGGCAATCTTCAACGGTGATGCGGGCCATTGGATCTCCTCAACCGCGCGGCACCCGGCCTGGGCACCCGCGGAAAATCAAGGGGTTACGCGAACCGCGCATTGTACGCCCGGGCACTCCTTGGCGCAAACCGGCCTGGGTTCCTCTGTTGCGTACTGGTCTGGTGCCCGTGCGCTTTGCGCACGACATGGGACTGTACGGCGAGCGTCGGCCCACACCAAAGGGGAATCGCAGAAGTGGAGGCAGGATGCCGGAACGGCCGGTGTTTGCTGCCATGGATGGCGCTTAGCAAGACGCCGGGCAGCGATCCCCTTTGGTGTGGGCCGACGCTCGCCGTACAGTCCCATGTCGTGCGCAAAGCGCACGGGCACCAGTCCAGCACCCAACAGAGGAACCCAGGCCGGTTTGCGCCAAGGAGTGCCCGGGCGTACAATGCGCGGTTCGCGTAACCCCTTGATTTTCCGCGGGTGCCCAGGCCGGGT
>JANNQY010000277.1:0-3421 GCA_031400995.1 Lysobacteraceae bacterium | reverse complement strand
CGAGTTGCTGTCCACCATGGCCTGCCACGCCGCCGTGCGCGCCAACCGACGCCTCACGCTCGACGAGATGAATGCCCTGCTGCGCGACATGGAAGCCACCGAGCGCAGCGACCAGTGCAACCACGGCCGCCCGACCTGGCGACCCGTGACGCTGAAGGAACTCGACGCGCTATTCATGCGCGGCCGGTAGTGCCGTTCGCGCGGGTCCCTGCTGGCAAGTCGCCGCTGCGTCTGCTTCGTCCGTGTTCGAGCGCACCCAATCGGCCAAGAGCCGCCGGTGACGACAGACAGCCTCCTGGCATCCCGTCTCATCGAGGTCACAGCGCAAGCAGCCGCCGATTGATCGCCAGATCGGGTTCCGTACAGGTAGGTACCCACAGGGAGGCGGCACACTGAGCGATCGAGACACAGTGCGTCTTCCCGTTCACCAAGGGCAGGCGCATCGTGGCGCAGCGTGACGGTTCCGCGGCGTGCCGGCCCCCCGCCCTCGCTACTTTACAGGCGGCCCACCAGCCCCCACGCAAGGGCCGCCACGAACAGCAGCGAATACGCCGTCGTGACGGCCCAGACGGTGCGCTGCGCCGTGGCCGCGTTCCACCCCACCACGAGCAGCCCTACCAGCGGAAATGCCTGCTGTGCGTGGATGCCCAGGAAGTGCGCCGGGCGCAGGTCCCCGCCCGCCAGCGACCAGCCGACGATCGGCAGTGCGGCGGTCTCGGGCGGCTGCATGCCCGACAGCAGGCCGCCGACGCTGGCGCCGAGCACGAAGGTCAGCACCAGGCCGATGACCACGGCCAGCCGATAGGCCGGCGCGCGTTGCGGGTCGGCGTGGCGCAGCAGCAGCCAGGCCAGTGCCGGCTGCGTGGCGCTCAGCGCCAGTGCGCCGATCCCCATCAATGGGTACATCAGCGCGTGCAAGGGGTCACTGACGTTGTAGTGCGAACCTTGGCCGAGCCCGGCCTGGAGCGCGATGTAGGCAAGTTCGAAGGCGGCGCTGCCGATCAGCACCCAGACGATCGCGTCCACCGCACGCAGGCGGCGCGCCACTGGCAGCAGGTGGCCGACGAACCAGGCGGTGGTGAGTGCAAACAGGCCGAGCGAGAGCGCGAACTTCATCGGCTTGATCCAGACGTTGGCGCCGCGCAGCGTGCGCTCGTCCAGCCCCCAGGCAAGGGCCAGCGGCACCAGCAAGGCCAGCAGCGCAAAGCCGAACCACGCCAGCCGGCGCTCGCGGCGAACCAGTTCGGACGCGGTGGCGCTGAACAGGTGAGGCCACGATCGGCCGGTGACGGGACGCGGCACCGCGCTAGATGCGAAGGTGGAGGAAGCGGCAGTGGGGTTCATGGTCGGGGCTCCGGCGAGATCGGGTTGGAGAATGTGGGGTTGGATGGACGAGGATGAGTCGGGCCGACGGGCTCACGCAGCTGCAGGCGTGGCGGACCGGCTGCGATGGCGCCGCCACTGGACGGCGGCGCGCAGCGTCAGGAAAGCCAGCAGCCCCGCCGGTCCGAACAGGAAGGTCAGCGCCAGCAGCGGCAGCAGCACCAGGTGCGGCAGGTCGAGCGCCACGCTGCGCTCGGCGATCCACGCGCCGACGAAGAGATCGAAGGCGAGGTAGTGCAGCCAGCTGGCAGTCAGCAACTCGGGCGCGGTGAACAGTCGCTGCACCTCCGCCAGCGAGCCGTAGCCGCCGTCGGCCATGCCATTGCGCGCGAACAGCACGACGTACACGACGGCGAGCAGCACCGGCACGACGCGGCCGGCGAACCTGCGCGCCGCGCCAGCCCAGCGCGCACGCGCCGGAGACAACGCCAGGGTGATCCAGCCGACCATTGCAAGGCTGTTGGCGGCGCTGAACACGGCGTCGGGAGCAGGAAATAGGAACGAAATCATGTCGGGTCTCCGAGCAGGGTGGGGTCCATCGGCATTCGTTGCAAGTCGGACCAAATGAACACTGTCAAGATAGAGTTTCGACTATCATCTGAACACTGTCAAGTCCCCTCCTTTCTTTTCGTCCTTTGCCCCAACCGCCGGAGCACGCCATGTCCCGCCCATCGCCGTCGCGGCCTTCCGCTGCCGAGGCCGCTCCCGACCCCGCGCCACGCGAGGCCTACCACCACGGCGGGCTGCGCGATGCTCTGATCGCAGCCACCGAAACGCTGATCGCCGAGCGGGGTGCCCAAGGGTTCTCGCTGCGCGAAGTGGCCCGCCGTTCGGGCGTTTCGGCGGCGGCGCCGGCGCATCACTTCGGCGATGCGGCCGGTTTGCTCGCCGCGGTCGCCAAGCTCGCGTTCGACCAATTGACCGCAGCCCTCGAGGCCGGCAATGCGCGCGGCGGAGACAACGCGCTCGAACGGCTGTGCGAACAAGGCGTGGGCTACGTCGGCTTCGCGCTCACATCGCCCGGGCGCTTCGCTGTGATGTTCCGCGCCGATCTGTTCAGCAAGGATGAGGCCCTGGCCGCCAGCGGGCAGGCCGCGTACCGGGTGCTGGAGGACGGCATCCGCGCCCTCTACGCTCTGACGCCGGGCGCGCCACTGGACGCGGCTCAGCTCCACGCGGTACGCGCCACCTGGTCAATGGTGCACGGCTTCGCGCACCTGATGCTCGCCGGCCAATTCGACGCAGACCTGCCCCGCGGCGGCCGCGCGGCACTGGTGCGGCAGACCGTGGCGCCGATGCTGCGCCAGCACTTGGCTGTGTTGCAACCGGTGCACCCTCGAGCAGGCCGCCGGCCGCGCAGCTGACACGGACTAGTGCCGCCACGCAGGGCTGCGAAGACATGTTGCGTGGAGGGGCCGTTCAGCCCGTCACGCCATGAGCAAATGGAAGACCAAGACAATCAACCCGGCCGTCGCAAATCGGCCACTTGCAGGTACTCGTGAACGGCAGGTAGGGCGCCGTCCAACAGCCAAAAAGCTACGGGCGGCGACGCGATCACGACGCCGCGTCAGATCAGGACTTCCAGGCCCTTCCTGTCTAAAAGGCTCAATAGCTTCAGCGACGGTCCGCTGGGCCGCTTGTCGCCGATTTCCCACTGACGGACGGTTGAGAGGCTTGTATTCAGCACCGTGGCCAACACGGCCTGGCTCAACTTGTGCCGAGCCCGAAGCGCGCGAATCTTCGCGCTTGAATACGAGGCTATGGGCTCCAGGCAGAGCGCGTCGTACCGTTGCATGGTCCGCATATCGATGAAGCCGGCAGCGTGAAGATCACGCGCAGTCTCATGGACCGCATCAAGGATCCTGCTTCCGGCCTTTGCTTTGGTTGTCATGGCAAGTCTCCTTCAATGCGTCGCTTCCGACATGCTCGTCGAGTTGGTTGGGGCTCAGTCGCAGAAGATCGGCAGCCAATTGCTGCAGTGCTTCAATTTCTTTTCCGGTGACGTTGGCGCGTTCCTTCTTCTCGAACCCAAAAACAA
>JANNQY010000276.1:0-6345 GCA_031400995.1 Lysobacteraceae bacterium | reverse complement strand
TATGCGCATGCCGGCATGAACCCCGGCCTGATCGATGCCGCCGTGGCCCAGGGCGCCAAGGGCCTGGTCATCGCCGGCGTGGGCGACGGCAACATGACCTCGGCGGCGCTGGAGCGCGTGGTGGCGGCCCGCAAGGCCGGCGTGGTGGTAGTGCGCAGCACGCGGCTGCAGTCGGGCATTGTCTACCGCAACAACGAAGTGGACGACGACGCACTCGGCCTGATCGCGTCGGGCGAGCTCAACCCGGCCAAGTCGCGCGTGCTGCTGCAGCTCGCGCTCACCCAGACCAGCGACGTGGACCGCATCCAGGCCATGTTCGAAGCCTACTGAGGCAGGTCCGGCCGCTCAGGGCCGGACTGCGGTGACCTCGATTTCCACCAGGAAGCCGGGGTTCACCAGCGCCGCCACCTGCATGGTGGAGCGCACCGGCAGGTTGGGCTGCTCGGGCGTGCCGAAGAAGTGCGAGTAGCCGCGCATGAAGCCGGCGAAATCCATCTTTCCTTCCATCGCCGGGTCACCCACCAGGAACACCTGCATCTTCACCACGTCGCCCATGGTCAGGCCCAGGGTCTTGAGCTGGGTCTGGATGGCGGTGAGCACACTCACTGTTTGCGCGTGCGTGTCGCCGTAAGCGGCCACGCTGTCCTTGGCGGCCGTGGCGTCGGCCAGCGGCGGCACCGTGCCGCTCAGGTACACCGTGGTCTTGCCGGCCGGCACTTCCACGGCGGCGGCGATGGGGAAGGTGGAGTTGTTGGGCAGCTTGTGCCGCACGACGTCCTGGGCGGGGGCGAGCGAAGGCGCCAGCAGCAGGGCGAGCACAGCGACGAGAGCGTTACGGGACATGGTCATTCTCCGGAGTTGACGTTGAGCGCCTGCACGTCGGCGGCGGTGATGGGGTCGGTGTAGCTATTGCCGAAATTGCCGCGGATGTAATTGATGACGTTGGCCACCTGCTCGTCGCTGAGCCAGGTGCGCTGGAACCACGTGCCACTCTCGCGTGGCGCGAAGGCCGGCATGTTGCGGCGCCCAGCCAGGATGGTCACCGCCATGTAGCGCGACGACGCGATGGCCGGATTGTCCACGAAACCCGGGTAGCGCCCGGCGCCCACCGCGCCGCGCCCGTCGGGCATGTGGCAGCCCTGGCAGATCTGGCGGTACACCTGCGCGCCGTCGGTGGTGCCGAGCAGGCCTTCAGGGGCGGATTCCGGGGTTTGCGCAGCGGCGGGCAGGCACGCCAGCAGCAGCACTGCCGCCAAGCCGCGTTTTGCCGCGCGTGCGGAAGGGGTCATGCCGCCACCCCCTGTGCCAAGGCTTTCTGGTGCAGCCGGCCAATGGCATCCAGCGCCGACGTCACGGCGCCTTCCTGCCAGGCCGGCAGGAAGGACGCATGTTCGCCCGCCAGCACGATGCGCCCATCCAGCGCGCACAGGTTGTCGTAGTGCTGCGCGCGTTCTTTTTCGTTCCACAGCGCGAAGCAACCCATGGCTCCCGGCACGCGATGCCAGGCCACGGCCACGCCATTGTCGAATTCGGCGTGATACTGCGGATGGATCTGCGCGCCCTGCGCCACCGCTTCGCGCACGCGCTCAGGGCCTGACATCGCGGTGAACTTCGCCGCATCCACGCCCCACAGGTAGCCGCCCAGCAGCACGCCCTTGCCGGGGCTGTGGTAGCCGTGGCTGGGGTAGCTGATGTTGTTGATGGGCAGTTGGGTATAGGAAATGCCGCCGTAGATGTGTTCGTCCTCTTCCCAGAAGCGGCG
Organism: Lysobacteraceae bacterium; assembly: GCA_031400995.1. Lineage (GTDB taxonomy): Bacteria > Pseudomonadota > Gammaproteobacteria > Xanthomonadales > Xanthomonadaceae > Arenimonas. The sequence continues at coordinate 4,583 of JANNQY010000276.1, read as the reverse complement.
CTTGAACTGCAGGCCCACCTTCACTGCCGCCGCATAGGGCAGCGCGTTGATCGCGGCGGTCATCGGCGCGCCCACGTTCATCGGGATGCCGGCCAGGATGGACAGGGGCAGGGTGCACACGCACCAGTCGGCGCGCGCCACTTCGCGGCTGCCGGGCCGGCCCGTGTCTTCGAACGCGACCTGGACGCCGTTGCCGTCCTGCGCTATCTCCAGCACTTTGGCGCCATAGCGCACCACGCCCTGCAGCTCGCGCGCGAACGCCTGCGGGATCGCGTCCATGCCGCCCACCGGCTGCAGCAGGCTGCTCTGCATTTCATAGAGGTCGCCCAAGGGCAGCATTGCCCACAGCCCGGCGTCCAGCACCTGGGACAGCCCCACCGGCGACGAAAGCTCCGGCCGGCCGGTCAGGCCACCGCCGGGATCGCGATCGAAACCGCGGCGGTCGCTGCTGCCGTGGCTCTTGGTGTAGGCGTAGTTCTTGTCCAGCGCGCCCCACCACTGCAGCGACTCCAGCAGTTTCTCCTGGTCCTCGCGGCTGATCGGCCCGTCGAGCTTGCCGCCCTGCGCGCACTTGGCCAGCAGCTCGGCCACGTGGCCGTGATAGTCGGTGCGCACCGTGCGATAGCGCTGCGGTTTGCCGCCGAACGCGGCCGGGTTGTGCAGGAAGGCGTTGTTGTTCACCTGCACGAAATTTTCCAGCGCCACGCCGAGGGTGCGGCAGTAGCCGAGGATGCCGTGGTGGTGGTGCGGCAGGCGCCAGGGGCCGGGGTTGATGTACAGGCCGGGGTCGAACTGGCACTGCTGGGTTTCACCGCCCATTTCGGCGTGGGCATCGCCGCCGCGCAGGGTCATGCAGCGGCCGCCGGCACGCGCGTTGTATTCGAGCACCTGTACGCGATAGCCCGCCTTGCGCAGTTCATACGCGGCCACCAGTCCGGCGATACCGGCGCCAAGCACCAGCACCGAAGCGCCCTTGGGCGCCGCGCCCAGATCCTTCGGACCCGTGAACGGCGAATCGGCCGCCAGGCCGAGGCTGGCCATGGCCTGGTACATCGCGGCGCTGCCGCCGGTGACGCCGATCATCTGCAGCAGCTGGCGCCGCGTGACGGTGCGGGCGGGTGTGGCTAGCTTCATTCATTCCCCCGAGGTGCGCGTGGCGCGCACCGCGTCTTGAGCGTACACCCCACGCGAGCGAATTTCAGTCCAGGCCGCACCGCGCCAAGCCATGGCCGCGGGCGCCGTCGAGGCCCGTTTCATGGAGGAACGCCGCCACGGGATCGACCATGGACCTCGCTGTTTCCAAGCCCCTGCGCACGGCGCTGGGACTGTCGCTGCTGCTCCTGCTGGCCGCCCTGGCCGTGCTGCGTTCGCACGCGGGCACGCGCCTGGATGGCTACACGGTGGACGAACCCTGGCACATCGTCGCCGGCGTTTCGTACTGGCGCACCGGCGACTTCCGCCTGAATCCCGAACACCCGCCGCTGGCCAAGCTGGCCGTTGCCGCCGCCATCCCCGACAGCTTCACGCTGCGCCCGACGGCGCCGCTGGTGGAGAAATCGCAGGAGCGTGAGCTGGTGGAAGAGACGATGTACCTGGACAACGACAGTGCCGGCATCCAGGCAGCGGCGCGGCGCGGCATGTGGAGCTTCCACGCGGTGCTGCTGGTGCTGCTAGGCGGCGCGCTATGGCGTGCGTTCGGCCTGGCCTGGGCGGCGGGCACGCTGGGCTATCTAGCGCTGGAACCGACGGTGGGCGCGCACTTGCCGGTGGTGATGACCGACCTTCCGTTGGCCCTGACCCTGGGCCTGGCGGCCATCACGGCTGGCCTGCTGGCCAGCCAGTGGCGCTGGGTTTGGGCGTTGGCCTGCGGCGCGTCGGTGGGCCTGGCCTTGGGTAGCAAACACTCGGCGCTGGCGGGCGTGGCGGGCATTGCACTGGTGCTGGGCATTGCCGCGCTGGCGGGGTTTCGCAGCGGCGGCTGGCGCCAGTTCGCGCGGCGCGGCGCGCACTGCACGCTGGCGGCATTCATTGCGCTGGCGGTGCTCTGGGGCCAGTACGGTTTTCGTTTCCACGCCGGCACCGACGGCAGCGATGGCTACAACCGCGCCATGGCCGACAAGGTCGCCGACCTCAACATCGTCCACTGGCGCGAGGGCATCGCTTTCGCTGATCGCTACCAACTGCTGCCGCGCGCCTACCTCTGGGGTCTGGCCGACACCGTACGCGCTGGCGTGGAGGGGCGCGGCCAGAGCAGCCACCGGATCTGGGGCGTGAAGTACAAGGGCGCGGCGCCGTGGTTCACCTGGCCCAGCTTTGTGGTGGCCAAGGTTCCGCTGGCCTTGATGGCGCTGTCGCTGATGGGGCTGTGCCTGCTGCCCTTCATGACCCTGTCGGCGGCCGGCAAGTGGTCCCTGGCGGCAGTGGCCGGGTACAGCACGACGCACCTGCTGGCGCTGATGGATGCGCAGGGAACGTACGGCGGGATCAGGCACGCGCTGCCGCTGGTCCTGGCGATGGCGGTGCTGGGCGGGGCGGCGGTGTCGTGGGCGTGGACGCGCCGCTCCCGGCCGGCGCTGGCTGGCGTGGCGCTGCTGCTCGTCGCCACCCTGGGCATGACGCTGCGCGAGCCGCGGCTGTGGGAGTACCACAACGAACTCGCGGGCGGCAGCGCCGAGGCCTATCGCTATTTCGGCAACGAGGGCCTGGACCTGGGCCAGCGATTTCCCGAAATGCGCGCCTTCCACGACCGGGTGATCAAGCCCGAAAAGGCGAAGATGTTCGCCGACTACTGGTTTGGCGAAGAGCAGGCGATCGCTGCGCGCATGAACTACCGCCGCCGCATCCTGGGCATGGAGGACAGCAACGTGGCGGGCGTGTACGAGGGCTATTTCTTCCACGGCATGTCTGACAACCTGCCCGAGCCCGACTGGGACTGGGACCCCGTTGCCACGTTCAAGGACACCGAAGTGGTGGCGCGCATGGGCTACGTGATGGTTCGCCGCGGAAAGCTGGTGGACCCGCAGGGCCGCGCCATCAGCATGTATCACACGGTGATGGAATACCTGTACCGCAAGGGCGGTACCGACTACGCGCTTGCCGCCACGCGGCTGGAGGAAGTGGCGCAGGTGGTGCCAGCGCAACTGGGCGCCGCGGTGGAGTTGGGCAACCTCTACCTCAAGCTGGGCAAGGGCGATGCCGCGCGCGCGGCGTATGCCCGGCCGCTGGCGCAGGAGAAAATCCCGGTCGAGCCGCTGGTGCGCAAGCAGCTGCTGGCACAGTTGGCCTTGCTCGACGTCGCCGCGGTGGAAACCATCCCGCCGATGCGCAATCCCTGGGCCGAGTAATTCACATCAGCGCGGTTGTCGGGCCATGGGGCACGGTGCAATAGTTAGGGCAACCGGATCGAAGGACTGACCATGCGGAGCGGAAACCTGGCCCTCGCGGCTGCCCTGTGCCTGTTGGCAGCGCCGGCGGCGGCACAGGACAGCGCCGAGAGCCTGCGGGCCGAGATGGAAGCGCTCAGGCTCACCCTCGAGCGCCTGGAGGCGCGCCTGAAACAAGTGGAAGCCCAGGACGGTGCGCCGGCGCCGGCGCCCGCTCCTGCACCCGCACGCGCCCCCGCGATCGCCCCCGGCGCCGAGCCAGGCAGGCCCGCGTTGGCTGCGGCCGAGCCTGAAACCGAAGTGCCCGGCGTAGACAGCACGGTGCTGCCGGATCGCGAAACGGTGTCCGACCCGGGCACCGCCGCCTCGCGCCTGGACAGCGAGGCGCCTCCGGGCAACCCCGAGCTCAAGGGTTTTTTCCTGGTGCCCAACACCGACACCCGGATCCGCTTCGGCGGCTACGCCAAGGTGGACGCCATCCAGGATGCCCACACCGTAGGCGACCGCGAGTCGTTCACCACCTCCACCATCGCCGTCAACGGGCCGGGCGACGACTCCCCCAATTTCAACCTGCATGCGCAGCAGACGCGCTTCAGCTTCGAGGCGCGCCGGCCCACGTCGCGCGGCAACCTACGCTTCTATCTCGAGAATGATTTTTACAACAGTGATTATGGCTACCGACTGCGCCACGCCTACGGCCAGATCGGCAATACCTACGCGGGCTACGGCTATTCGGCCTTCGAGGATCCGGATGGATCGCCCGACACGCTCGATTTCGCCGGCCCGGGCAGCGTGCCCTCGCTGCGGTTGGCCGCCATCCAGCAAACGTATGGCTTGGGCGAAGGCAACACGCTGCGGTTTGCCATCGAGGACTCCGATACCGAGCTCGACGCCGGCGCCAGCGGCGTCAGCGAGAGCGGTGCGCCGGATGTTGCGGTGGCCGGCAGGATCGAGCGCAACTGGGGCCATCTGCAGCTCAGCGGCGTGCTTCGCCGCCTGGCCTACCGCGACGCCGTGCAGGGTCGCGATTCCACCACCGGCGGCGGCCTGTCGTTCAGCGGTTCCGCGGCCCTCGGCGACGATGATGCGCTGGTCTTTGGCGCCAACTGGGGCCGTGGCCTGGCGCGCTACCTTTCCGACCTGAGTGGCGGCAACCTGGACGCCGCCGTGGATGCCAACGGCGACATCCAGGCGCTGCAG
>JANNQY010000275.1:0-8095 GCA_031400995.1 Lysobacteraceae bacterium | reverse complement strand
ACCAGTGGGTGGGGTAGCGGGGGCCGAGGAAGACGAGGCCGTTGGCGGGGGCGGTGGGGCCGGCGAGTTGGCGGTTGCGGCCGGCCAGCAGTTCGGCCGGCCAAGTCTCGGGCTGCTCGCCGCGGCCCACCAGCAGCAGGGTGCCGACGATGTTGCGGACCATGTGGTGCAGGAACGCATTGGCCTGCACGTCCACCATCACCCGGTCGTCTTCGCGCCAAACGCGCACCTGATGGACGCTGCGGTTGGGATGCGGCGCCTGGCAGTGCACGGTTCGGAAAGCGCTGAAATCGTGCTCTCCGACCAGCGCCTGGGCGGCGCGATGCATCGCTTCCGCGTCCAGCGGCTGGCGCTCCCAGGTGACGTAATCGCGCAGCATCGCCGGGCGCACGCCCCGGTTGAGCAGGGTGTAGCGGTAGCGCCGCGCCCGTGCACTGTAGCGGGCGTGGAAATCCTGCGGCATCGTTTGGCACCAAAGGACGGCCACGCTGCCGGGCAGCCGGCTGTTGCCGCCGTGCATCAGGGCATACGGCGTGCGGCCCGAATCACTGTCCAGATGCACCACCTGGCAGTGGGCATGCACGCCGCTGTCGGTGCGGCCAGCGCACACCACCTCCAGCGCATGGTTCGCCACGAACGACAGCGCCTTTTCCACCTCGGCCTGCACCGTGGCGCCATGCGACAGCCGCTGCCAGCCCTGGAAGCCACTGCCGTCGTATTCGATGCCAAGTGCGTAGCGCATGCGGGGAGAGTCAGGGCCGGGTTGCCGCGGCCCTGCATTCACTTTTATCGAGGAAATGGCAGCTTAGCCAATTTCCCGCAGCAGCCGCTCCGCCTCGGCGCGACCGACCGGGCCGGCCTCGGCCAGCACTTCCTCGAGCATGCCGCGCGCGCCGTCCACGTCACCGATGTCCAGGTAGGCGCGAGCCAGCTCGATCTTGGTGCTGCTGCCGTCCAATTCGTCGGCGTCATCGGCGGCTGGCAGCTCCACCGCGGCTTCGCCCATGTCGACGACGTCCAGAGACTCCACGCCGGCCAACTGATCCCAGTCTTCGGCGTCATCCATCACGTCCAGTGCGATGGGAGCATCTAGCGGCGGGGCCGATACCGGCTCTACCGGCGTCGACGGCACGGACATGACGCCGGTGTCGCCGAACTTGGGCGAATTCCAGCCCGCCTGGCTGAATAGCGGGTTGCTGGGCGCCAGCGCCACGCCCATCACCACCGCCTCGCGCCAGCGCGGGTCCAGGGTGCTGCGGACGCGCTCGCGCATGCCCTGCGCCGCAGCCTCGTACTCGCCGCGATCACCGCGCGCATAGTGATGGCGCAACACGGCAATGTGCGACTCCAGGTCGTCCGGACGGTCGTGGATGGCGCTGCGAAGCTTGGCCAGCACCGGGTCCACCGCCGCTTCGGGCACCGTTGGCCCAGCAGCAGCGACGAAGTCGTCTTCTTCATCGCTGAGCGCTGGCGCCGTCCTGAGGTTCTCCAGACTCGCATGCAGGGCGTCATCGTCGGAAATGCGCCGGCCGGCAATCGGCACCGGGCTGGCCGTTCGCCGGCCGCGTAGCGCCAGCACCAGGCCACCCAGCAGCACCAACGCACCGCCACCCAGCGCGAACGGGTTGAGGTACCAGGGTGATGCTGCGGGAACCGGGGCCACGGTGGCCTCTGGCGTCGCGGCGGCCTCCGGCACCGGCGTGGCTACGACCGCATCGGCTTGGCCAAGGCGGTCCTGCAGGGCCTTCATCTGGCTGCTTTGCATTTCGATCAGGCGCTGGCTGTCGGTCTGCTGCTGCTCAAGTTCGCTCAGCTGCGAGCGCAGCTCGGCCACTTCGGCCTCGCGCGCGGACAGGTCCTCGCGAGTTTGAGTGAGTTCGGCCCGCAGTTCGCGGCCGCCACCGGTGCCGCTGGCGCCCGACTGCACGGCACGCGCAGACCGTTCGTCACCCGAGGGCGGCACGATTTCAAGGCGCCCGCCGGCCACGGTGGCCGGACGCGTCGTGCTGGGCCGCACGCTGGCCGGACGCGACGCTGCCGGCGTCGGCGTCTGTGCAGCCGATTCAGCCGGCTGCGGCACCGGCCTGCGTCGCGACTGCCAATCGCTGGCCTGGGCGCGCACCAGCTCGGCCGCTTGGCCGGCATCCAGGCTGGCAACCTCGTCACGCGCCGGGATGCGCAACACCGCGCCGCGCTTGAGCAGGTTGATGTTGCCATTGATGAAGGCGTCGGGGTTGCTGCGCTGCAGGGCGAGCATCACCTGGTTGATGGTGACCGAACTATCCGGTCGCACGCTGTTGGCGATACTCCAGAGCGTCTGGCCCTCGGCCACCGGCTCGAGGCTGTCCGGGATGGGCGCGGGCGGCGCGGCGGCCATGGGAGCGGGCTCGGGAGTCGGCTCGGGTGCGGCAACAGGCGCCGGCTCGGGCAGCGGCGCGGGCTCAGGGGCAGCCGCCACAGGATCGGGTGCCGGCGCTTCCGGCTCCGGCGGCAGCGCCTCGGGCGCGGGGGCCACCGGCTCCGGCGGCAGCGGCTCGGGCGCGGCGGCCAGCGGCTCGGGCGGCAACGGCTCGGGGGCGGCCGCCACTGGCTCGGGCGGCAAAGGCTCGGACACTGGCGACGGTGCTTCTTCCAACTGCGCCACCGCGGGCGCTGGCTCGGGCTCGGGCAAAGGTTCCACTTGGGCCGCCGGCGGCGCCACCGGCGGCACATACGCCGGCGCCGGCGCGGTTGCCACGGCCGGAGTGGCCATGGGCCGGATGATCGCCGGGGCAATGTAGGGTGGATCCACCAGCGCGCTGAACTCGCGCACCAGGCTGCCGCGGCCCCAATCGGCCTCCAGCAGGAAAGTGAGGAAGGGTTCGTCGAAGCGCGCCGGAGTGGTGACCCGGATCACCGGCTGTCCGGCGGCGTTGCGGCCCACGCTCATCTGCAGGTTGGCCGTGAGCCCGACCGGGCGGTCTAGGCCGACGCGTGCGAACGCTTCCGGGGAGGCGAGGCGAACTTCCAGCTCGTCCAGTTCACCCGGACCCGCCGACAGGATCGGGATCTCGGCCACCAGCGGCTGGTTGAGCCCGGACTTCACTTCGATCTGGCCCAAGCCCAGGGCATGGGCACTGGACGCGCCCATGGCCAGGGCAAGCGCCAACGGTAGCTGCAATTGCCTGATGTTCACGCTTCAAATCTCCCCGAAAGAAGGCTGGCGCGACCACTCCCCTGCAGCGGCCCCGACGATGTACGCCTTGAATATACCGGTCAGGTGCGCTCTTTGACCACGAGTTCCGCCAGCTGCACCGCATTCAGGGCGGCGCCCTTGCGGATATTGTCCGACACGATCCACAGGTTGAGGCCGCGCGGATGCGACAAATCCTCGCGGATACGCCCCACGTATACCGCATCGGTGCCGGCCGCGTGGGTCACGGGGGTGGGGTAGCCGCCGGCCACGCGCTCATCCACCACCTGCACGCCCGGGGCGTTCTCCAGCAGTTCGCGCGCCTGCGCGGCGCTGATCTTGGTCCGCGTCTCCAGGTGCACGGCTTCGGAATGGCCATAGAACACCGGCACCCGCACCGCGGTGGGGTTCACCTGGATGCTGTCGTCGCCAAGGATCTTGCGCGTCTCCCACACCAGTTTCATTTCTTCCTTGGTGTAGCCGTTGTCCAGGAAATCGTCGATGTGCGGGATCAGGTTGAAGGCGATCTGCACCGGGAACTTGCTGGCCTCGTGGGTCTGGAAACCCAGCATGGCCGCGGTCTGGCGGCCCAACTCTTCCATCGCGCTGCGGCCGGCGCCGGACACCGACTGGTAGGTGGCCACGTTGATGCGCTCGATGCCCACGGCGCGTTGGATCGGCGCCAGCGCCACCAGCATCTGCATGGTGGAGCAGTTGGGGTTGGCGATGATGCCGCGTGGCCGGTTGGCCAGCGCTTCGGGGTTCACTTCCGACACCACCAGCGGCACGTCGTCGTCATAGCGGAAGGCGGAACTGTTGTCGATGACCACGGCGCCGGCGGCGGCGAACTTGGGCGCGTACTCTTTGGAGACCGAGCCACCCGCCGAGAACAGTGCGATGTCCACGCCGTGCGGATCGAACGTGGCCAGGTCTTCCACCGTGATCTTGCGCGCGCCGTAGTCGATTTTCTCGCCGGCGGAACGAGCGCTGGCCAGCAGGTGCAGCTTGCCGATCGGGAACTGGCGCTCGGCCAGCACCGACAGCATGGTTTCGCCAACAGCGCCGGTGGCGCCAACGATGGCAACGGTATAGGTCTTGCTCATGAGTGGGGTAGCTTCCGTTTTCGAATCAGGGGGCGCGAGCCGGCACGCGCGGCGTTACCGGGCCGACGTCGCCGCACTGGGCCCGATGGCGCAGCGCGTGGTCCATCAGCACCAGGGCCAGCATGGCCTCGCAGATGGGCGGCGCGCGCAGGCCCACGCAGGGGTCATGGCGGCCAGTGGTGACCACGTCCACCGCCTGCCCCGCGGTGTCCACGGTGCTGCCGGGCAGGCGCAGGCTGGACGTGGGCTTGAATGCGACGGAACAGGTGACGTCCTGGCCGCTGCTGATGCCGCCCAATATGCCGCCGGCGTGGTTGCTGGCGAAGCCGGCCGGCGACATCAGGTCGCGGTGCTCGCTGCCCGGCTGGGTGATGGCGGCAAAGCCGGCGCCGATCTCCACGCCCTTCACCGCGTTGATGGACATCATGGCCGCGGCGATGTCGGCGTCGAGCTTGCCGTACACCGGCTCGCCCCAGCCCGGCGGCACGCCGCGCGCCACTGCGTCCACGCGCGCACCCACCGAATCACCGGATTTTCGCAGCGCGTCCATGAACGCCTCGATCTCGTCCACCTGGGAGGCATCGGGCCAGAAAAAAGGATTACCCTCGATGGCGGCGGCGTCGAAGCGGCGCGGCGTGATGCCAGCGATCTGCGACACGTGCGCCTGCACGGTGACGCCGTACTTTTCCAGCAGCCACTTCTTGGCGATCACCGCCGCCGCCACCCGCATGGTGGTCTCGCGCGCCGAACTGCGGCCACCGCCGCGCGGATCGCGCAGGCCGTACTTGTGCCAGTAAGTGTAGTCGGCATGGCCGGGGCGGAACTGCTCGGCGATCTTGCCGTAGTCCTTGCTGCGCGCGTCGGTGTTGCGCACCAGCAGGGCGATCGGCGTGCCGGTGGTCTGGCCCTCGTAGACGCCGCTGAGGATTTCAACGTCGTCGGCCTCGTGGCGCTGCGAGGTGTGACGGCTCTTTCCGGTGGCGCGGCGATCGAGATCGCTGCGGAATTCGGCGGCGTCAATGGCGATACCTGGCGGGCAGCCATCAATGACGCAACCAATGGCCGGTCCGTGGCTTTCCCCGAACGTGGTGACGCGAAGCAGGCGCCCGAAGCTGTTGTCGCTCATGGATTGCCCTCAGACCCTGCGTGGATCGGCCAGCGCCTTGATGCGCGGGTGATGGGCCACCAGGTCGGCGCGATCCACCGCGAAAATCCCCATCTGCCCCACCTTGAACTCGACCCAGGCCAGCGGCAGCTCCGGCAACAGCGCCACAAGCGCATGCTCGCTTTCACCCACCTCGCAGATCAGCAGGCCCTGTTCGGACAAATGCGCCGGCGCGTCGCGCAGGATTTCCAGCGCCAGGTCCAGGCCATCGTCGCCGGCGCGCAGGCCCAGTGCCGGCTCGTGGGCGTATTCGGGCGGCAGCGCGTCGGTTTCGGCGTGCGTGACATAAGGCGGATTGGTGACGATGAGGTCGTACACCTCGCCGTCGAGATTCTTGAACAGGTCCGAATGCACCAGCCGCACGTTGCTGGTTTCCAGCCGCGCCACGTTCTCGCGCGCCAGCGCCAGTGCATCCTCGCTCAGGTCCGCCGCGTCCACGTGCCAGTGCGGGTGGTAGTGCGCGGTGGCGATGGCGATGCAGCCCGAGCCGGTGCACATGTCCAGCGCTCGCGTCACCTCGCGGCCGCCCAGCCAGGGCTCGAAGCCCGACTCGATCAACTCGGCGATGGGCGAGCGCGGCACCAGTGCGCGCGAGTCGGTCTTGAAGCTCAGTCCGGCGAACCAGGCCTCGCCGGTGAGATAGCAGGCCGGAATGCGCTCATTGATGCGGCGATCGAACAGCGCCAACACCGCCTTTTTCTCCTCTGCCAACAGCCGCGCCTGGCCATAGGCCGGGCCCAGGTCAGGCGGCAGGTGCAAGGCGAAAAGCACCAACTGGGTCGCTTCGTCCAAGGCGTTGTCGTGGCTGTGGCCAAAGCTAAGCCCAGCGGCACCGAAGCGGCTGGTGCCGTAACGAATGAAATCAATGAGAGTGGCAAGTTCGGCCGGCATGTTGTTGAAATCCCTTGCAATGGAGCGAGTATAGCCGCGCCCCGGCTATAATTGCCGCCTCCAACGCCTGTCCGGACGCGCCGTGTTCAATCGCAACAACCTGCTCATCGTAATGGCCGCGCTGGCCGCGGGCCTGGGCCTGTGGGCTGCGCAGGTGGCTTTTTCCGGGCGATTTGCCGCCGATGCACCGGCCGTCGCAACGGCGCCAGCGATTGATCCGGCGCAACTGTCGGCCGTGCGTCTGTTCTCCGCGCCGCGCGAGCTGCCCGACTTCAGCCTGGAGCAATCCGACGGCAGCACGCTCACGCAAGCCGAGCTGCGCGGGCGCTGGACCGTGGTGTTCCTCGGTTTCACCCACTGCCCGGACGTCTGCCCCACCACGCTTTCAGAGCTGGCGCAGGCGCAGAAGATCTGGGCGCCGATGGCCGAGGCCACGCGGCCTCGGGTGCTGTTCGTGTCGGTGGATCCGGCGCGCGACACCGCCGCCAAGACCGGCGAGTACGCCGCCTATTTCCACCCCGACACGCTGGCCGCCACCGCCCAGGAGCCGGCGCTGCAGGCCTTTGCCAGCAACCTGGGCCTGGTCTACATGAAGGTGGAAACCACGGACGGCGACTACACCATGGACCACTCCACCCCGCTGGTGCTGCTCGACCCGCAGGGCCGCCAGGCCGGCCTGATCCGCCCGCCCTTCGTGCCCGCCGATATCGCGGCGGACCTGGCTCTGCTGGCCAGGCTGGCGCCATGAGCCCGAAGGTCGCACTGCAGTACCTGCTCCCGCACCGCCTGCTGTCGCGCCTGGCGTATGCCGCCGCGCGCATCCGCACCGTGTGGTTCAAGGACTGGCTGATTGCCCTGGTGGTGCGCAAGTTCGGCGTGGACATGGCCGAAGCAGCCGATCCCGAGCCGCGCAACTACCCGCACTTCAACGCGTTCTTCACCCGCGAACTCAAGGCGGGCGCGCGCAGCGCCGACGCCGACGCGGCCACGCTGGTGATGCCCGCCGACGGCAAGATCAGCCAGGTTGGCCGCATCGAGGCGGGCCGCATCTTCCAGGCCAAGGGCCAGTCCTTCACCGCGGCCGAACTGCTGGGCAGCGAGGAGCTCGCTGCACCCTACGCCGACGGCTGGTTCGCGAACATTTATCTTTCGCCGCGCGACTACCACCGCGTGCACATGCCCTGGACCGGCAAGCTGCTGGAAACGCTGCATGTGCCGGGCCGCCTGTTTACGGTAGCGCCCTGGGGCGTGCAGGCCATCCCGCGGCTGTTCGCACGCAACGAGCGGCTGGTGTGCCACTTCGAAACGGACTTCGGGCCGATGTGCTCGGTGATGGTGGGCGCGCTGTTGGTATCGGGCGTGGAAACGGTATGGAACGGCGAGGAAATCCCGCCCTACGCGCACCGCCCGCAGCGCCGTGACTGGCGCGGCCGCGGCATCATCCCGCAGCGATTCGCGGAAATGGCGCGCTTCAACTACGGCTCCACGGTGATCCTGCTGTTCCCGCGCGATGCGGTCTGCTTGGACAGTATCGCCACCGAAACCCCCACCCGCTTGGGCCAACGCCTGGGCCGCGTGCTCCGCCCTTCCGCTTGATCCGGGCGTGCGCTTTGCGCACGAAATGCTGGTTTGAGGCGAGCGTCGTCCCACACCAAAGGGGATCGCTGCCCGGCGTCTTGCTAAGCGCCATCCATGGCAGCAAACGCCGGCCGTTCCGGCATCCTGCCTCCACTTCTGCGATTCCCCTTTGGTGTGGGCCGCCGC
>JANNQY010000274.1:0-1502 GCA_031400995.1 Lysobacteraceae bacterium | reverse complement strand
CAGGCCGAGCCTGAGCCCTGGACCGTGGCCGATTCGGCGTTGGCCGGCTATGCCATGTTCTTCGACCTGCAGGACGAGTCCAATTCGCGCGAGCTGGCGCTCTGGCGCATCCGCGAAGCGGTGCCGCCGGCCCTGTTCGCTCTGATCGCGATGGACGGCAGCGAGTGGGATGCGCCGCTGGTGGGCGACGCGCGCGGCAACGTCGTACTGCCCGGCGCCGACGTCCTGGACTTGCGCACGCTGCCCATGCCGTCGACCACCGGCGACTACGAAGTGTCGGAGCCCGCCGCGCCAGGCAGCAACAACTTCGCCGTGGGCGGTGCGCTCACGGCAGACGGCCGCGCCATCGTCGCCGGCGACATGCATCTGGGCCTGCGCGCCCCAAACATCTGGTTCCGCGCACGGCTTACCTACCCTGACACGCGCGCCCCCGGCGGCCAGGTGGACATCAGCGGCGTCACCTTGCCCGGCATCCCCACCGTCATCGTTGGCAGCAATGGCTACGTGGCCTGGAGCTTCACCAACAGCTACGGCGACTGGCTGGATTTCTATCGCGTGGATTGGGCCAATGCCGACCGCAGCCGCTACCGCGTGCCCGGCGGCCAGCAGGCGCTGCGCGTGGCCACCGAATGGATCCAGGTGAAGGGCGGTGCCCCGGTGGAACTGAAGGTACGCGAGACGCGCTGGGGCCCGATCACCCGGGAGCTGGACGACAAGACTTCACTCGCACTGCGCTGGACCGCGCAGCTACCCGGCGCGCTGAACTTCGACCTGGCCAACCTGGCCTACGCGCCAAACTTGGACAGCGCGCTCGCCATTGCCGACCTCGCCGGTATCCCGGCGCAGAACCTTGTGATCAGCGACCGCAACGGCCGCATTGCCTGGCGCCTGACCGCGCAGATGCCCGAGCGCCGCGGTGACTGCGAACCGACGGCGCCGCTGGCGGTGGCCAATGGCTGCTACTGGGCCGGCTGGCTGGCGCCCACCGAAAACCCCAGCGTGGTGGACCCGGCGCAGGGCCGGCTGTGGACCGCGAACGCGCGCACCGTGGACGGCGAGGCGCTGCGGCTGGTGGGCGACTCCGGCTATGCCAACGGCGCCCGCGCAAGGCAAATCCGCGACAGCTTACGCGCCGCCGAGGTTTTCACCGAGGCCGACTTGCTGGCGATCCAGCTGGATGACCGCGCGCTGTACCTGCAGCGCTGGCACGCAGCACTGCAGGCTGAAGCCGCGCGCAGCGACAGCGCCGCCACCCAAGCGCTGGCCGAAGCAGCGCGCATTTGGGACGGGCGCGCCAGCGTAGATTCGGTGAGTTACCGCATCGTGCGCGCTTGGCGGCTGGCGGTGGTGGAACGCATCCAGAATGGCCTGATGGCGCCAGCACAGGCGGCCTTGGGCGATCAATTCGTCATGCCTGATCTGCCGCAGATGGAAGCGGTGGCCTGGCCGATGCTGCAGCAGCGTCCGCTGCATCTACTGCCGCGCAAGTTCGCCAGCTGGGA
>JANNQY010000273.1:0-3437 GCA_031400995.1 Lysobacteraceae bacterium | reverse complement strand
CGCGGCGATGCGCTGCGGCTGCAGACCAGCCTGCAGTACAACTTCATCTAGTAGTCCTCAGCGGGACGGCGCTTGCTGCGCGGGCGCCTGGCCAACCGATAGCGGCAGGCCCGCCTGCTGCCAGGCCTCCAGTCCGCCGCGATACCACAGCACCTGGGTGTAGCCGAGCGCGATCGCGCGCAGCGCGGCGTTGTAGGACATCCAGCACTGCGTGCTCTGGCAATAGAACACCATGGGCCGGTCGCGGCTGCCCTGCGTGGTCTGTTGGAGGAACTGGCCGAATTCACGCTGGGTCTGGTCCTGGAAATCGCCGCCCTGCGACGCCGGCACCACCGGGATGGCATTGGGCAGGGTCTGCGGCGAGCCCAGCACGTCGAACACCAGCGCCTGCGACTGCGGATTGCGCAGCAGGTTCACCAGGTCGGCGGTGGTGATGGTGCGGCCACCGGGAATGCTGGTGGGCGTAGGCCCGTGCAGGGCGCCGGACTTGAGTTGGGAGCTGGGCGCTATGCCCATGTCCTGCTGCTCAAGCTGCGTCAGGCGCGCCAGCGCGCCGCTGTCGGGCTGCGCGGGACCCTGCGCCGGCGGCGCGACGCCGTAGCCCGGTGGGGACTGCGGCTGCTGTGGCTGCGGCTGTTGTTGCGGCGGTGGCTGCGGCTGTGGGGCGGCACCAAAGCTGTCCTGGCCCGAGGCTGGCGCAAACGCCAGGGTGAAGGCCAGCGCCAGCAAGGCGCGCGTTGGAACCGCTGTACACAGGGGGCTGTTCATTCGTTGCGCTCCATCTGTTCGGCTTCGATGCCCATGTCCACCTGCGGATTCAGGTTGGGGTCGTTGCTTTGGAAATACGTGCCATCCTGCGCCCGCCAGGCGTTGTCGTAGCGGTTGTCCAGCTGTACCTCATCGCCGCTGACCGGGTCGCGGTAGCGGTCCACGTTGTTGATGCCGTCCACGGTGCTGCGCTGGATGTTGTCGCTGCTGGCATTGCGGCTGTCGTAGCCGTCCTGGTTGATCCGGTTGATGGCGGCGGTGGTTTCGGACGTGATCACGCCGCGCTTTATCTGCTCCTGCACGCCCTGCCGTGCGGTAGCGGTGTTGTTCTTGTCCATGCGCGCCTGCCACTGCGGGTCGGATTCGGCGGACTTGGCGAAATGGCTCACCAGCGCCAGATCCAGCTGGCCCGACGGCGCGCTGCCAATCACCGGGCCGCCAGCGAAGCCGCTGAGGAACTGGCGCACTTCGCCCGGCATCACGCCGGCCATCGTGGTTTGGGTGAACTGCACTACCGCCATGACGCTTTCACGCACCTCGCCGTTCGGCCCGGCGTAGGCGATCAGCAGTTCGCCGCCTTCCTTCCAACTGCGCGACTGGCCGCCGGAGGGTGCCGGTGGCCGGGTGATGAGGTCGTTGCGCGGCCGGTAGTCGAGTACGCGTGCACCCGGGCGATTGCGCTGCACGAAGGACTGCAGGTAGCCGCGGACATCGGTGATGGGCCAGCGCGGGCAACTGCCGCCCGGCATCTGCATGCCCAGGTTGTCCCAGGTCCAGGCTTCGGCCGGCAGCATCTGCAGGCGCTGGCGGCCGTCGGGGGATTGCGCCTGCCACTGCACGTTTGGAGTGGCGCCGCAGGGGGCCTGCGGGTTCCACAGCACGCCGCCTTCGGTTCTCCAGCCGGCGGGGACCTGCACCCACATCGCCGGCATCGGTTTCTCGAAGCCGTTGGGATCAATCACCGGCACGCGCTGCAGGCCGCTGGGCGCGGCAGCCAACGGCAAGTTGGCCAGCAGCAAGAGCAGGCTGGCCAGCGCCAGGGCGGGGGTTTTCAAATGAGCGTTGGACATGGCGGGTTCCTTTGTTGCCTGCCTGGAACTAACGCAAAGAGCGGGTGCGTCCGTCCTCGCTTGGCGGCTCCACCGGAACGATGAGCCCATCCTGACCCGGCATGCGCCTTCTGATAGTGTCAGGCCGCGCGCTGCGGCCAGGGGGATCGCATGAAGACATCGATGGAAATCAGGGTGCTGCAGCTGTTCGAGCGCTCGCTGGCGCTGCCGGCGGCGCAGCGCCAGGACTGGCTGGCCAGCCAGGGCGAGGCGCCCGAGGTGGTGGCGCGCGTTCTGGATCTGCTCGATGCCGAGCGCAAAGCGTCGGGCGTCATGGACGAAACCGCCGTGCTGCCCGACGAGCCGCCGCCGGAATTTCCGAAAGTGGGCGAACGCCTGGGCAACTACGAGCTGCTCAAGCCGCTGGAAGCCGGCGGCATGGGCGTGGTGTACCTGGGCCGGCGCGCCGACAACGTCTATGACCAGCAGGTGGCGATAAAGCTGGTGCGCCCGGTGCACCTTTTAGCAGCCGCTGATTTCCGCCGCCAGCTGATTTCCCGCTTCGAGGCCGAGCGCAGCATCCTGGCGCGCATGAGCCACCCCAACGTGGCCCGCATCCTGGACGGCGGCAGCACGGCAGGCGGCATCCCGTACCTGGTGATGGAGTACGTGGACGGCGTTTCGCTCACCGATTACTGCAAGAACAACAAGCTCGACGTGCCGGCCCGCCTTCGCCTGTTCGGAAAAGTCTGCGACGGCGTGCAGGAAGCCCACCGCCACCTCATCGTGCACCGCGACCTCAAGCCCGACAACATCCTGGTGGGCCAGGACGGCGAGCCGCGGCTGCTGGATTTCGGCATCGCCAAGATCCTCGAGCAAGACCCGATGGTGCCCGAGAAGGGCACCTCGCTCTCGGCGATGACGCCGGCCTACGCCAGCCCCGAGCAGGTGCGCCAGCAGCCGCTGACCACCAGCTCGGACGTGTATTCACTGGGCGTGGTGCTGTACCAACTGCTGGCCGGCGTGCGTCCCTACGAGTTGGGCGGGCTGCGGCCGTCCGAGGCCGAGCACGTGGTCTGTGACACGCTGCCCGACCCGCTGCGCAAGATGCTGGAAAAAGCCGCCATCCCCGACGCCGAGCGCAGTTCGCGCCGCAGCCAGATCACGCCCGACGTGGAACGCATCGTCGCCAAGGCCATGCACAAGGAAGCGCCGCGGCGTTACGGCTCGGCCCAGGAGCTGGCCGACGACATCCGCCGCTACCTCGATGGCCAGCCGGTGCAGGCACACCCTGATTCCAGCGGCTATCGCCTGCGCAAGTTCATTAGTCGCCACCGCGTGGGCACCGCCGCGGCTGCGGTAGCGCTGGCCGCCATCCTCACTGCCAGTGGCGTGGCGTTCTGGCAGGCCGGGCAAGCGCGAAAAGCCGCGGCCGACATGGCGCAGGTGAACGACTTCCTGCGCGACGTGCTGCGCATGTCCAACCCCTACAGCGCCGGCGGCGAGATCAGCCTGAGCGAGGCGGTGGACCTAGCCCAGGACCAAGTGGAGAAACGCTTCGCCGGCCGGCCCGAGCTCTCATCCGGGGTGCGCTTCGCGCTCGGCTACAGCATGCTCAGC
>JANNQY010000272.1:0-5641 GCA_031400995.1 Lysobacteraceae bacterium | reverse complement strand
CAGCTGGCGGACGACGAGGTGGCCAACATCCTCACCTACGCCAGGAACAGCTGGGGCAACGCCGGCGGCCGCGTGACGGCCGAGGAAGTCGCCAAGGTGCGCGCCGGGACCGAACGGCCGGAAGGCGCGGCGCACTGACATGCGCACGCTCGCTGCCCTGCTGCTCCTGGTGCCCGCACTGGCCGGCGCCGACCCCGGCTGGGCAACGCTGCCAGGCGGCGAGTTCCGCTCGGTGCTGCTCTACGAGGACACCGGCGGCCTGGTGACGGTGGCGCCGTTCGAACTCCAACGCCAGCCGGTGACCAATGCCGAATTCCTGGGGTTCGTTCGACGGCAGCCGGAGTGGCAGCGCGGGCAGGTGCCGCCGGTGTTCGCCGAGGCGCGCTACCTGGAGCGCTGGACCGGGCCACTTGAGCCCGGCCCGCAGGCCAGTCCCGCGCAGCCGGTGGTGCAGGTGAGCTGGTTCGCCGCGCAGGCCTACTGCGAGTCGCTGCAGGCGCGGCTGCCGACGTGGTCGGAGTGGGAGTTCGCGGCGGCGGCCGATGCCACCCGCGCCGATGCCCGCAGCGACCCCGCCTGGCGCGAGCGCATCCTGGCCTGGTACTCGGTGCCCTCGGGCCGGCCGCTGCCCGAAGTGGGGCGCTCGCCGGCGGACGTGCACGGCGTGCAGGACCTGCACGGCCTGGTCTGGGAATGGGTGGAGGACCACTCGGCCATCCTGGTGTCGGGCGACAACCGCGACCAGGGCGACCCGGACCAGCTGAAATTTTGCGGCGCCGGCGCCCTTTCGATGGACGACCGCGAAAACTACGCCGTGCTGATGCGGGTGGCGATGCTGTCCGCGCTCGAGGCCCACGACACCACCCGCAACCTGGGCTTTCGCTGCGCCCGGGATCCCGACCCCTTGGCCAGGAGCCACCCATGAACCTGCATCCGTGGCGCCTGCTGGCCACCCTGCTGCTGGCGCTGCCCCTGGCCGGCACGGCGGCGGTGGAATTGCCGGGCGATTCGATCTACCAGCTCGAAGATGGCTTTACCGACCAGACCGGCCGCGCCTTCACACTGGCCGATCGTCGCGGCACGCCGCAGCTGGTGGCGATGTTCTACACGTCCTGCCAATACGTCTGCCCCCTGATCGTGGACAGCGCCAAAGGCGTGGAGCATGCGCTGGCGCCCGACGAGCGCAGGCGGCTGGGCGTGCTGCTGATCAGCCTGGACCCGGCGCGTGACGACACTGCCGCGCTGGCCACCGTCGCGGCCAAGCGCAAGCTCGACCCCGCGCACTGGACACTGGCGCGCACCGAAGCGGCCACCGTCCGGCGCGTCGCGGCCCTGCTGGGCGTGCGCTATCGCGCGCTTGCAGACGGCGAGTTCAATCACACCAGCGCCCTGGTGCTGCTCGATGGCGAGGGCCGCGTGCTGGCCCGCACCGAGCGGCTGGGCAGCGTGCCCGATCCTGGGTTCCTGGCGGCCGTGAAGGCCGCACTGGTGCCGGGCGCTGACGTGGTGCCGCACTAGCCGCGACCACCGCGAGGTTTTGCGCTTGCAGAGTTCATGCCTGCAGGGGATGCTTCTTCACAGGGCGAGCACTGGCCAATGCGCCACCCGGCTGAATTGACTTCGGTCAAGACAGCCCGCCGGCGCCCATCCGACAATCCCGCACAGGCAACCAGGGGCGATGCAATGACGTTGGACAACCGGTCCGAAACCTACAATGACAAGGTCGTGCTGCAGTTTTCGGTGATGACCGTCATCTGGGGCGTGGTGGGAATGCTGGTGGGCGTGATCATCGCGGCCCAACTCTATTGGCCGGCGCTCAATTTCGACACCGCCTGGCTCAGCTTCGGGCGGCTGCGGCCCCTGCATACCAATGCGGTGATCTTCGCCTTCGGCGGCTGCGCCTTGTTCGGCACCAGTCTGTTCGTGGTGCAGCGCACGTCGCACGCGCGGCTGATCAGCGACAAGCTGGCCGCCTTCGTCTTCTGGGGCTGGCAGTTGGTGATTGTGTCGGCCGCCGTCAGCCTGCCCTTGGGCTACACCCAGGGCAAGGAGTATGCCGAGCTGGCCTGGCCCATCGACATCCTGATTGCTGTGGTTTGGGTGGCCTATGGCGTGCTCTTCTTCGGCACCATCGTCAAACGCCGGGTAAAGCACATCTTCGTGGCCAACTGGTTCTACGGCGCCTTCATCATCACCGTAGCCGTGCTGCACATCGTCAACTCGCTGGCCATGCCGGCTGGGATGATGCACAGCTACCCGATCTATTCGGGCGCCGTGGATGCGATGGTGCAGTGGTGGTACGGGCACAACGCGGTCGGATTCTTCCTCACCGCCGGCTTCCTCGGGATGATGTATTACTTCGTTCCGCGGCGGGTGGGCCGGCCGATCTATTCCTACCGCCTGTCCATCGTGCATTTCTGGGCCCTGATCGCCATCTACATGTGGGCCGGCCCGCACCATCTCATCCACACCGCCCTGCCCGACTGGGCACAGAGCGTGGGCATGGTGTTCTCGCTGATCCTGCTGGCGCCCAGCTGGGGCGGCGCCATCAATGGCGTGATGACCCTTTCGGGCGCCTGGCACAAGCTGCGCACCGACCCGATCATCAAGTTCATGGTGGTGGCCATCTCGTTCTACATGATGAGCACCTTCGAGGGCCCGATGATGTCCATCAAGACGGTGAACGCGCTCAGCCACTACACCGACTGGACCATCGGCCATGTGCACTCCGGCGCGCTGGGCTGGGTGGCCATGATTTCCATCGGTGCCATTTACATGCTGATCCCGAAGTGCCTGGGCCTGAAGGACATGGCGTCGATGAAGCTGGTGGACCTGCACTTCTGGATCCACACCATCGGCGTGGTGCTCTACACCGTGTCCATGTGGATCGCCGGCATCGGCCAGGGCTTGATGGCCCGCGCCAGCAACGCCGACGGTACGCTCACCTACGCGTTCGTCGAGATCGTGAAGTTCAACTACCCCTACTACTTCATTCGGTTCTTGGGCGGCGTGCTGGTGATCACCGGCATGCTGATCATGGTGGTGAACATGGTGCGCACCTTCCAGCAGGCCAAGGGCTTGGTGGAGTCCCCGGTGCTGCCGGTGATCGCCGACGCCAGCCACGCCTGAGGATCCGACATGAGCCATGAAAAAATCGAAACCAACATTGGCCTGATGGCGATCCTGATCGCGGTGGCCATCTCTTTCGGCGGCTTGGCGCAGATCGTGCCGCTGATGTTCCAGGCCGAAACCATCGAGCCGCTGCCGGGAGTGAAGCCCTATCCGGCGCTGGAACTGGCAGGGCGCGACGTTTACATCCGCGAGGGCTGCTACAACTGCCACTCGCAGATGGTGCGCACGCTGCGCCACGAGACCGAGCGCTACGGCCACTACTCGCTGGCGGGTGAATCGGTGTACGACCGTCCGTTCCAATGGGGCAGCAAGCGCACCGGGCCGGACTTGGCGCGCATCGGTGGCCGCTACTCCGACGACTGGCACCGGGTACACCTGATCAATCCGCGCGACCTGGTGCCGGTGTCGAACATGCCGGGCTATCCGTGGCTGGCCGAGGCCGCGGTGGACCCGCAGGCGATCACCCGCAACATGAACGCCCTGCGCACGATCGGCGATCCGTATTCCGACGCCGATATCGCCGGCGCCGCCGAGGCGGTCGCTGGGAAGTCTGAACTTGACGCGCTCATCGCCTATCTCCAGGGCCTGGGCAAGAACGCACCCAAGGGCTGAGCCATGCTTTCCGGAATCATCACCGTCATCCTGCTCGTCGCCTTCGTGGGTGGAGCCGCCTGGGTCTTCAGCCCGCGGCGCACGCCTGAGTTCGACGCCGCCGCGCGCATCCCTCTTGAAGACCAGAGCGAGACCCTGCCATGACCACCGGTTGGTCCATCTACGTCATCTCCCTGGTGGTTCTCAACATCTTGGGTGCCGTCTGGCTGCTCTGGTGGACGGCGCGCAAGCCCAAGTCCGACGGCAACAGCGCCCAGACCACCGGCCATGTCTGGGACGGCGACATCACCGAGTACAACAAGCCGCTGCCGCGCTGGTGGATCAACTTGTTCTACCTGACCATTGTTTTTGCGATCGGCTACCTGGTCTGGTACCCGGGCATGGGCAATTTTGCCGGCACCTCGGGCTGGACCTCCGCCGGCGAGCACGACGCCGACAAAGCCAAGGCCGATGTCCAACTAGCCGCCGCGTACGGCCGTTTCGAGGGCATGGCGATCGACAAGATCGCGATGGATCCCGGAGCCTTGGCGTTCGGTTCGCGGCTGTTCGCCAACCATTGCGCCATGTGCCACGGCGCGGACGCTCGCGGCGCCAAGGGCTTCCCCAATCTTGCCGACGGCGACTGGCAGTGGGGCGGAAGCCCTGACGAAATCCTGACCACCATTCTGTATGGCCGCCAGGCCGCGATGCCTTCGTTGGCCGCAGTGGTGGGCGGCGACGTGGGCGTCACCGAGGTGGCGACGTTCGTGCAGAGCCTGTCGGGCATGAAGACAGACCCGGCCTTGGCGGCCGCCGGCAAGGCACGCTTCACGGTTTGCGCCGCCTGCCACGGCATGGATGGCAAGGGCAACACGGCCCTGGGCGCGCCCAACCTGACCGACGACATCTGGGTGTATGGCAGCGATTTCGATTCGATCCGCGCGGGCATCAACGGCGGCCACGCCGGCATGATGCCGGCCCACTTGCCCATCATCGGCGAGACCCGTACGCGCATCGCCGCGGCTTACGTTTGGTCGTTGACCCACGGCGACGACAATGACGACGATGAAGTTGAGGAAGACGAGGACGCCTCTGAATCATGAGGGTGCAAGCGGAGGATAAGTTCGACCACCCGCCGCGCCCGCTGGCGCAGCGCTTGGGCGCCATCCTCTGGCCCAGCTTCTTCGCCGCGGGTGTTGCGACGATGGCGTTCTTCGCCTTCGTGGATCCACTGCTGCTGCGCGACATGACTTTTCCCGAACTGCACATCAGCCGTGGCTTGGGCTACAGCCTGGGTTTCTTCATGTTCTGGGCCTGCACCGCCAGCGCCAGCCTGTTCACCTGGATCCTGCTGCGGCCCGCCAGCCGCTACAACCGCCCGCTGCCCAGGGAGTGAGGCGATGAGCGGAAAGATCCCGCTGGACCTGGTGGAAGACGTCAGCCTCTACGTCTCCGAGGGCAAGATTTATCCGCGCGAACAGGACGGCCGCTTCCAGCGCCTGCGCAAGGCCGCCGTCATCTGGCTGCTGGGCATGTACTACGGCTTCGCCTGGCTGCAGTGGGACGAGCGCCAGGCGGTGCTTTGGGATCTGCCGGCGCGCAAGTTCTACGTGTTCGGCCTGGTGTTCTGGCCGCAGGACTTCATCTACCTGGCGCTGCTGCTGATCATTGCCGGCCTGTCGCTGTTCTTCTTCACCGCCCTGGCCGGGCGGCTGTGGTGCGGCTACGCCTGCCCGCAAACGGTGTGGACCGAGGTGTTCATCTGGATGGAGCGCTGGGCGGAAGGCGACCGCAACAAGCAGATGAAACTGGCCGCTGGCCCCTGGACCCGGGAAAAACTGCGGAGAAAAGTACTCAAACACGCGATGTGGCTGGTGTTCGCGCTGTGGACGGGCTTCACTTTCGTAGGCTATTTCAC
>JANNQY010000271.1:0-1592 GCA_031400995.1 Lysobacteraceae bacterium | reverse complement strand
GCGTGGAATTATCGGCCGCCGGGCGGCCGCTGCCGTCAGGTCTTGATGCGGCAGGTGTGGATGCCCACCAGCGAGTACAGCCCGCAGGTGCCCACCAGGCCGGTGAGCAGCGGGATGACGCCCAGGTAGGCCAGGACCGGGCCGTCAAAGGCCGCGGCCCAGGCGATGAGGCCGCCGCCGAGGGCGATGCGCAAAATGCGGTCGATGCTGCCAACGTTGGTTTTCATGCGGGTGCTCCTGGGTGGTGAGCCTTAAGCCTACGCCGTGCCGGGCGGACCGGCACGACTTGGGTCAAATCCGCGGCTTGGCTCAGGGTTTTTCCGCGCCGCCGTGCTCCTGGAACCAGCGCTGCACCTGGGTGTACCAGAACAGCGAATTCTGCGGCTTCAGCACCCAGTGGTTTTCATCCGGGAAGTAAACGAAGCGCGTGGGAACGCCCTTCACCAGCAGGGTCTGGTAGAGCTCCAGGCCGTGGTTCACCGGCACGCGCTGGTCGCGCTGTCCGTGGATCACCAGGGTGGGCGTCTTGAAGTTGCCGGCGGCCAGGTGCGGGCTGTTGCGATCGACCACTTCACGGTTGCCCTCTTCCCAGAAGCCGCCGAAGCGCGGCACGGTGGCGGCAAAATCCGCCGCGTACTGGGTGTAGAGGTTGTAGACCTTGGCGTGCGCCACCAGCGCCTTGAACGGATGCTCGCGGCCCAGGATCACCGACGTGAGGTAGCCACCGTAGCTGCCGCCGCCGGCCACCATGCGCTCGGGGTCGATCCAGGGCTGGGCCTTGAACCATTCGGCGGCCTTGATGACGTCCTGGTAGGGCTTTTCGGCCCATTCGGGGTTGATCGAATCCGAAAACGCCTCGCCGAAGCCCGAGCTGCCGTGGAAGTTCGGCCACGCGCTCACGTAGCCCCAGCTGCCGAACACCTGGGCGTTCCAGCGAAACGCCATGCCGTCGGTGGTGGCGTTGTGCGGGCCGCCGTGGATGATCATGAAGAAGGGATACTTCTTCGATTTGTCGAAGCCCGGCGGGTAGTTCACCCACATCTGGATGTCGGCGCCGTTGGCACCCTTGTACGTCACCGACTCGTAGGTTCCGAAGTCGGTGCCGGCCAGCAGTTCATCGTTGACGGTGGAGAGCTTGCGGGCCTGTCCGCTGCGCGGGTTCACGGCCACCAGGGTGGGCGGTTCGATGAAGCTCTGGCGCAGCGCCACCAGGCCGTCGGGCCCTGCCTGCAGCGCGTTGAACGAGCCGGCGCCGGTGATGGCGCGCGCCTTGCCGCTGAGCGGCAGTTCCCAGGCGCGCACGGTGCCGGCGTCGTCGATGGCGCCGTAAATCGTGCGGCTGTCGCGCGACCATATCAGGCCGGCGGCGCTGCGGTCCCAGTCGGCGTGCAGCTCGCGGGTGGCGCCGCCGCGGCTGTGAACCATCCGGCGCGCCTTGGCGTCGTAGAAGCCCGGCACGCGCTGCTGGATGAAGGCCAGGTGCTTGCCGTTGGGGCTGTAGAGCGGGCTGGCGTCGCTGCCGGGGTTGGTGGCGGTGAGGTTGCGCGGTGCGCCGCCGGCCAGGGCCAGCAGGAACACGTCCACGTTGCTGT
>JANNQY010000270.1:0-2677 GCA_031400995.1 Lysobacteraceae bacterium | reverse complement strand
CTTGATGCCTAAGGCGCCGGCGCCCAGAACGCCATCTCGCCATACTCCCAACGCCACGGCGTGCCGGTGTCGCCCAGGATGAACTGCACCAGCGCCGGGAACGCCGGTTCGCTGCGCACATCGTTCGAGAGGATGACCACGCAGCGCTGGCCGCGCTCCAGGCACACCAAAGTATTCGCGGTGGAGTCGTTGTGGCCGCCCTTCATGAAGCCCGGGCCCTGCGGGCCGTCGAACACGATTACGCCCAGGCCGGCAGCCAGGTCGGCGCGGCGTTGCGCGGCCGGCAGCTCGGGCTGCAGCGAGGGGAACTGCGTCGCCGTGGTGATGGCCAGCTGCGGCGCCACCAGCGCGGCACGCGAGGCTTTCGATAGCCCCTCGCCGCGCACATAGCCAGCCGCGAACGCGGCGATGTCGGCGATGGTGGTATCCATCGAGCCGGCGGCGCGCACGGTGCTGCGCTCGTCGTGCGGCTCAACGCTGCCGTCGATGCGCCAGCCGTCGGCCAGGTTGGCGGCGTAGGCCGGGCGCCAGATCAGGCTGGTGTCGGGCATGCCGAAGCGCGCGAACACGCGCTCGTCCATCAGCTCGCCAACGTCCAGGCCCAGGCCGCGTTCAATCACGAACTGCAGCAGGATGATGCCGTCGCCCGAGTAGGCATAGCGCGCGCCCGGATCGAAATGGAACTTGAGCTTGCCGTCGGGCTCGAGGAAGGAGAAGTTCGAGAAGCCGGCGCTGTGCGTGAGCAGGATGCGCGCGGTGAGCTGGCGCCAGCGCGCGTCGGCGGCCAGGTCGGCCCAGGGCGCGTACTTGTCCTCGTTGGCGTACTCCGGAAGCGGGCGGTCCAGGTACTCGCCAATCGGCCGGTCCAGGTCCAGCTTGCCTTCGTCCACCAGCTGCATCACCAGATGCGCGAATGCGGCCTTGGTGAGCGACGCGCCGTACATGATGGTGTCGGTCTGCAGCGGCTGCCCGGCGGCGTTGCGTTGGCCGAAGCTGCGCACGGTCTGCACTTGGCCGCCATCAATCACGGCGATCGCCAGACCTCGCGATTCGGTGGCCGCCATGGCCGCCAAAACCTTTGTGTTGATTTGCTCGTCCGAGGGCAGCGGCCGCGCCACGGCCGGCAGGGCCGACACGGCGACCAGCAGGGTGAACGCTAACGCGCGTGCGTTCATTCGCTGCCGCCGGCGCCCGAAGCGTCGCTATCAAACCCAGGCTCAGCGTCGTCGTCGTCGCTTTCGCTGTGCACCGTGGTCACCGGCCCCACGGCGGGCATGCGCTTGTGCTTGGGCAGCGGTAGCTTGGCTACTTCATCGCCGGCCGCGAGCACCAGCTCGCTGCGGCGGTCTTCGGGAATCTCCTGCCAGTGGCAGCCCAGGATGGCGCCTTCCAGCGCGTAGAGCAGGTTGAGGCTGGGCTTGAAGCCCGCGCGCTTCACCCGCACGAAGGCCGCCAGCGAGCCCACCGCTTCCAGGTCTTCCTGGCTGCGGATGCCGGTCTGGCGCAGCCACGCGGCGGATTTGGGGCCGATGTTCCTGAGTTTGGTGCCGGTGCTCATTGCCACTCCTTGGCCTGGCTTGATGCCGGCTTCAACGTATCAAGAAATGCTTGCGCCAGCGCCTCGAGGCCACGCTGGTCGTCAGCGTCGAAGCGATCGAGCTGCGGGCTGTCCAGGTCGAACACGCCCACCAGCTGTTCGCCGCGATACAGCGGCACTACCAGCTCCGAGCGGGATGCGGAATCGCAGGGAATATGCCCGGGGAACGCATCTACGTCGGCCACCCGCTGGGTTTGCCGGGTGGCGGCGGCGGTGCCGCAGACGCCGCGGCCCAAGGCGATACGCACGCAGGCCGGATGGCCCTGGAACGGGCCCACCACCAGCTCGGTGCCGTCGAAGAAATAAAACCCCACCCAGTTCAGCGCCGGCAGCGCGTGGTACACCAGCGCCGAGAGGTTGGCGGCGTTGGCAGTGCGGTCGGATTCACCGTGCATCAGTCCGCGGGCCTGCTCCAGCAGCTGCGCGTATTGCTCGGGTTTGCTGCCATCCAGGGTGCTGCCTGTGAACATCGCGTCACGCTCCTTGTTCAAGCAAAAGTGTAGCAGCCGGCGGCGTGGGCTCCTGATAAAGTCCCGCCATGACCCTGCCAGTGAACCACGCCCTCGGGCCCGACGGTTTCCGCGACCGCGGCGCCCAGTCCACCCGGCTCGAGGCCTTCGTGGATGCGGCATTCGCCTTCACGCTCACCTTGGTGGTGATTGCCGGCAACGACATTCCGAAATCGGTGGATGCGCTGGTGCTGGCGATGAAGGCGGTGCCGGCCTACGCCGCCAGCTTCCTGCTGATCATGAGGTTCTGGTTCGCGCACACCGACTGGAGCCGGCGCTACGGACTGGACGACAGCACCAGCCGCCGGCTCAGCGTGCTGCTGGTGTTCCTGGTGCTGATCTTCGTCTACCCCATGCGCATGGTGTTCTCCAGCCTGTTTAGCGCGCTCACGGCGGACTTCCTGCCGACCTCCTTCAGCATCAACAGCTATTACGACGTGTCGGCGATGTTCATCATGTTCGCGGTGGCCTTTGGCGTGATGGGGCTGGTGATGGTGGCGCTGTATGCCCACGCCTGGCGACTCCGCGACGCCTTGGCGCTGAGCCTGGCCGAACGCGCCACTACCCGGTA
>JANNQY010000269.1:0-6159 GCA_031400995.1 Lysobacteraceae bacterium | reverse complement strand
ACCGAAATCCCGATCCCGTTGTCCTCGCACACGAACAGCACCGGCGCCGGCAGTCCCTGGTACGCGGTCCATTGCGCGGCGTTGAATGCCCCCTGCGCGGTCGAGTGGTTGGCCGAAGCATCGCCGAAGCTGCAGATCGCGATGCTGTCGGCCGGCACCGGCAGCGGTCGGTTCAGGCGCCGCGCCTGTTCGATCGCAATCGCGGTGCCCAGCGCCTTGGGCGGATGCGAGCCGATGGTCGAGGTTTGCGGCAGCACCCACAGCGGCTTCGATCCCCACACCTTGTGGCGCCCACCGGATGCCGGATCGTCCTTGCTGGCCGCGAAGCTCAGCGCCGAATCCATGATCGGGTCCATGCCTGGCAGCTTGCGGAAGCGCTCGGCCATGAACGCGCCGGAACGGTAATGCAGGAACGCCGGGTCGGTGTGGCGGGTCAGGCGCGCCACCATCGCGTTGCCCTCGTGGCCCGAGGAACCGATGGTGTAGAAGACTTTCTGCTGCACGCGCAGCACCCGCGCCATCAGGTCCAGGTGGCGCGACGCCAGCTGCGAATCGAGCAGCGCCAGGAAATCAGCGGCCGTGCAGGCGCTGCCTTCCAGCACGGGCTCGTGCGGCGCCGGACGCGGCTGCGGACGTCCCGACCAGTTGGCGACGAACTCGGTGAAGTTTTCGTCGCAAATCCTGGCCCGGTTGACGTCCTTGTGGCGGGCGGGAATCAGCGGAGCGGCGGCGGCCATCGGGTTTCCCAGCTCAGAACGCGCTGATGCCGGTTACTTCGCGGCCGATCACCAGCTGGTGCACGGTTTCGGTGCCCTCGTACGTGATCACGGACTCGAGGTTGAGCGCATGGCGGATGGGCGGGTACTCGGTGGTGATACCGGCGCCGCCCAGGATGTCGCGCGCTTCGCGGCTGATGTCCAGCGCGATGCGGCAGTTGTTCCACTTGGCCAACGACACCTGCGCCGGCTGCATCTGGCCTGCGTCCTTCAGGCGGCCCAACTGCAGGCTGAGCAGCTGTGCCAGCGTGATGCGGCGCGCCATTTCCGCCAGCTTGAGCTGCACGGCCTGGGTGGCGGCGATGGGCCGGTTGAACAGGATGCGGGTCTTGGAATACTCCAGCGCCGAGGTGTAGCTGGCGATGGCGGCGCCAATCGGGCCCCAGGTGATGCCGTAGCGGGCCTGCGTGAGGCAGCCCAGCGGGCCCTTGAGGCCCTTCACGTTGGGCAGGCGCTGGCTGTCGGGCACGCGCACTTCGTCAAAGAAAAGCGCGGATGTGACCGAGGCGCGCAGGCTCATCTTCTTGTGCACTTCCTGGGCGGCGAAGCCCTTGGTGCCTTTTGGGACGATGAAACCTTGGATGCCGTCTTCGGTCATGGCCCAGACGATGGCGATATCCGCCAGGTTGCCGTTGGTGATCCACATCTTGGCGCCGTTGATCACCCAGTCACCGCCGTCCTTCTTGGCGGTGGTCTTCATGTTGGCCGGATCCGAGCCACCGTGCGGCTCGGTCAGTCCGAAGCAGCCGATGATTTCGCCGCGGGCCATGCCGGGCAGGTATTGCTGGCGCTGCTCTTCGGTGCCGTAAGCGAAGATCGGGTACATGCACAGCGAGCTCTGCACCGACACGAAGCTGCGGATGCCGGAATCGCCGCGCTCGAGCTCCATGCAAATCAGCCCGTAGCTGACCGCGTTGAGGTTGGCGCAGCCATATTTCTCGGGCAGCGACGAGCCCAGTAGGCCCATAGCGGCGATTTCGGGAACCAGTTCCTTCGGGAAGCGTCCCTGGTCGAAGCAGTCACCGATGATCGGCAGCACTTTCTCGTCGGTGAAGCGTGCCACGGTGTCCTGCACCATTCGCTCTTCTTCGGTGAGCAGGCTGCGGATGTCGAAGAGGTCGGTCGGGTTGAGGGCCATGGGGCGAGCTGCTCGGGCGGGAAAGGCCACCATTTTAGCCCGTCCCGCGCCCACCCTGCAGCTACATGAAGTGAAAGGGCCGGAAAGCCCGGCCCTTTCGCTGCAGCGTGAAGGCCGCGTTTAGCCGTTCGGGGGCGTATCGCCGGCGCTGCCGACGATGACGCCGTTCTCGATCGGCAGGCGGTCGCCCGGATCCTGGTCCATCACCAGCGTGCCGGTCTGGCCGTCGTGGCTCCAGGTGACGTCGTAGCCCACCACTTTGTCGCGCTCGCCCAAAAGAATCTGCGCGCCGGGCTTCTTGTCCAGCCGTGTGGTGGTGGTTACGCCATCGCTGCGGTACTGCACGTCGTAGCCCACCACTTCCTCGCGCGGCTCGCTGACGGTCTCGCACTGCTGCTGGGTCTCGGTGTAGCGTTCGCCGCCGACGTGGCGTCGGTCGGCTTCACGGCCTGCAAAGCCGCCGCCCACGGCGCCCGCTACGGTGGCGAGCTTCTTGCCGCTGCCGCCGCCGACCTGGCTGCCCACGAGGCCACCCACCACGGCGCCAATCACCGCGCCGTCCTTGTTGCCGAAGCGCTCCTCGCGGCGCTTCTCCACGGTAACGTCGCGGCAGACCTGGCGCGACCCGCTGCGCATCTGGGTGACTGCCGTGGACGACAGCACGTCGCCGTAAATGGGCTCCTTCTCCAGGATGGGCGTGGCTGACACCACCTCGGCGTAAGGGGTAGCCAGGTTCTGGTAGGCCGCGATCGCGGCGCCGCCAGCCAACATTCCGGCCAGCACGGCCAATACGGTCTTGTTCATGGGGATGTCCTCTCTATGCAGCGGTTCAGGGTGACCGCATGCCGCCACACTCGCCCCTGCGTGCTGAACGGCAGCCAAAAAACGATTCCCTCACAAGTGCATGATAATTTCAGCGCACCAAACCCCGGAGCCTGGACATGCCCAATCCCCTGACCGCGCCTTTGGTCCAGTTCGCCGGCCGGCTGCGCTTCCCGGTCCTGTTCACTATCACCCTGGTCCTATGGGCCGTCACGATACTGATACCCGACCCCATCCCGTTCCTGGATGAAATCGTGGTGGGCCTGGTCACCCTGCTGTTCGCCAGTTGGAAGAAGCGCCGTCCGTCCGAACCGGCGCCGCCACCCGGCGTGACCCTGGAAGGCGAAGCGCGGCGCGAATGACGCCGCTGTACGACAGCCATTGCCATTTGGACGCGGCCGAGTTCGACCTCGACCGTGACCACGTTCTGGTGCGGGCCCAAGCTGCGGGCGTTACGCGGCAGTTGATACCCGCCGTGCGCCGAGACGCCTGGCCTGGGCTGAAGACACTGTGCGCCGCGCACCCGGGTCTTCGCCCGGCCTACGGCATGCACCCGATGTTCCTGGAACACCATCGGCCCGAGCACTTGGGCGAGTTGGCGCTGTGGCTGGACGCCGAGCGCCCCGCGGCCGTGGGTGAAATCGGCCTTGATTTCTTCATGCCCGGCCTGGATCCGGAGGCGCAGCGGTATTTTTTCAACGCACAGCTGGCGCTGGCGCGCGAGTTCGACCTGCCGGTGGTGCTGCATGCGCGTCGGGCGGTGGACGAGGTCATCGCCGCCCTGCGTCGCGTGGGAGGGCTGCGCGGTGTGGTGCACAGTTGGTCTGGCAGCGACGAACAGGCCCGGCAGCTGTTCGCGCTGGGGTTTTGCCTGGGCATCGGCGGACCCGTGACCTACGAGCGGGCCCAGCGCCTGCGCCGCACCGTGGCAACCATGCCCTTGGACTGCCTGCTGCTGGAAACCGATGCGCCTGACCAGCCGGGCGCCGGCCAGCGCGGCCAGCGCAATGAGCCGGCCCACCTGCCCGAGGTGCTTGAAGTGGTGGCCCAGTTGCGCAAACAGCCGCCGGAAGCGGTCGCCGCCACCACCGTGGCCAATGCATTACGCCTGTTCGGCGGCTGACGCCTTCGGCCTGAGCAGCAGTTCGATACCCTTGCCGGCCATGGCAAAACCAAAGGTACCCGTCACGTGCGTGGCGGCGCCCAGGCCAGCGCCGCAGTCGAGTTTCAGCGACTCATCGGCCGCCAGCGCCGGCCGCACGCCGCAGACGCTGCCGTCGCGCTGCGGGTACTTGACGTTCTCCAGCGAATACACCGCCGGCACCCCGAAGTAGCGGTCGGGATTGCGCGGGAATTGGAAGCCGGCGCGCAGCTGCTTGCG
Organism: Lysobacteraceae bacterium; assembly: GCA_031400995.1. GTDB lineage: Bacteria > Pseudomonadota > Gammaproteobacteria > Xanthomonadales > Xanthomonadaceae > Arenimonas. Next base: position 2,042 of record JANNQY010000269.1, on the reverse strand, counting down.
CACCAGCGCCAGCAGCGCGTCGTGTTCGGTGCGGGATAGGTCCCGCACGCGCACCAGAGTCGCGTCGCGGCGTCCGCCCGCGGAGCCGCAGACAACGATGGGTAGCTTGCGGCGGCGGCACCACGCGATCATTTCGAGCTTGCTGCGGAAGCTATCGCAGGCGTCCAGCACCAGGTCAAAGCCTCGATCCAGGAGGTATTCCAGGTTGCCCGGCGTGAGGAAGCTGGGCACCACCTCCACCGTGATGCCGGGGCTGATGGCGCGGCAGCGCTCTGCCAGCACGTCGCCCTTGCCGCGGCCGTACTGGCCGTCCAGGGCATGCAGCTGGCGGTTGGTGTTGCTGACGCAAACCTCGTCGGCATCCACCAGCGAAAGATGCCCCACGCCGCTGCGCGCCAGCGCCTCCACCGCCCAGGACCCGACCCCGCCCAAGCCAACCACGCAGACCCGGGCGCGCCAAAGCCGCGAGGCAGCGCCGCTTCCATAAAGACGGTCGATGCCCGCGAAGCGAGACAGTAGTTCGGCGCTCATGGCCGCATTTTACGCCACGCATGGTCGCGGCAGGCGTATTGCCCGGTGGGCAGGCATTCAGCGGCGCTGTCCTACGGTCAATTGGTGAACAAACCCCTGGAGCCCACCATGAAAACACGCCTGATGATCGCTGCCACGCTCGCGCTAGCCACCGCAGCCTGCACCACTACCGCACCGGCTCCGCGCTACGGATACCAGAACGCGCCCATCTACAGCCAGCCCCAGAGCTGCTACGACTGCGGCCGCATCGAGCGGATCGAAGCGGTGTATGGCGCCCGCAGCAACAGCCGGACCGGTGCGGTGCTTGGCGGGCTGGTGGGCGCGGTGGTGGCGCGTGAAGTTCCCAACCACAGCAGCGACGGCAGGCAGAACACCGCCACGGTCGCCGGTGCCGCTGCTGGCGCCCTGGCCGGCAATGCCATCGAGAACCAGATGAACGAGCAAACCTTCGACATCCACATCCTGATGGACGACGGCCGGCGCGTGGTGATCAACAAGAACAATCCTGGCAACAGCCTGCGCGTGGGCAGCTACGTCCGCGTCAACGGCAACAGCCTCACCCCGCTGCGCTGAGCCCGGGCGACGCCCCAGGCCGCTGTGATATGGTCACGGCGGTTTTTCCTGGGGCGGTCCATGCGTTACTTCGTCGTTGCCATAGTCTCGCTGCTGGTGGGCTCACTCTGCACCCTGATCCTGCTCAATACCCTGCGCCAGGGTACCGCCTACCCCAATGGGGTCATGGCGGTGATGTCGGCGCAGATGAAGGGCCTGAACCAGTCACTCAAAGCCAACCGCTGCGCCGCCACCGACCTGAGCCCGCGGCTGCAGACGCTGCGTTACCTGGGCAACGATGTGGAACCCGCGTTCCTGCCCACCCGCGACGATGAGCTGTTTACCGAACACGCCAGCCGTTTGCGCGAGTCGCTTGACGCCGCGTTGGCCGCGCCCCCTTCGGATTGCGCGGCCGCCAAAGTTGCGCTGGACCGGGTGAATGCCGGCTGCCAAGCCTGCCACCGCGACTTCAAGGGTTGACGCGCAGCCAGGCCTGCAACTGATCAACCACGGCGCCGGGCTGGCGCAGCCAGCGGAAATGGTCCGCCTCCACCCCCAGCTGGGCGGCATCCAACACCGCAGTTTGCTGCGGACCGCGGCCCATTTTTGCCAGCAGCGCCGTCAGTGAGCCCTCGGGCACCAGCCAGTCATCGCGAAGGCGCAGCCCAAACACCGGCGCATCGAGTTTCCCCAACTGGGAGTCCAACGTCGGGCCGTCGCCATAGGCCAGGTAGCGCCCGCTGCGCACCGTGGCGCCCCAGTCGCGCATGAGTTGCGCCGCTTCACGCCCGGCGAACCCCAGGCGTTGCCCCGGGTAGTAGCCCAGGGCCTGGGTCATCAGCGGCAGCGAGTGTGCAAATAGGGCGATGCCAAGCCGGCTGCGCCCGCGATAGTGGCGGGACTCGGGAACGCCGGTTGCCAGCAGCACCACGCCGGCACACACCTCCGGCCGGCCGGCC
>JANNQY010000268.1:0-1961 GCA_031400995.1 Lysobacteraceae bacterium | reverse complement strand
GGCCTCTACCCGTACACCTACTCCGTCGGCCTGGTGGCCGCCACCGCAATGGCCGGCAAGGTGGCCGAGGAAGGCGCCCCCGCGGTCGAGCGTTGGCTGCAGGTGCTGAAGGCCGGCGGCACCATGAAGCCGATGGCGCTGTTGCAGTTGGCGGGCATCGACCTCAGCTCACCCGAACCGATCCGCGCGGCGGTGGCGTATGTGGGCGAGTTGGTGGATGAGTTGGAGGGCGCGTTCCCGGCCTGAAGCTGCGCGATGCATTGCCGCCGGCGCAGCAGCGCCGTGAAGCGCGCCTACGAGCGCAGTTGCTCGAACGACAGGTTGACCACTTCATTGGGTACCGTGCCGCGGGTGAAGCCACCCGTCAGGCGCCGGAATCGATCGACACCGCATTGGCTATCCACCAAGTGATTCTCCAACTTCAAAATCGTCGCCCCCGAAATCGCGTGCGCCGTGCAAGATTCTCTCGATGCGCAAACCCTGGCTCACTGCGCGGTAGAAGATCAGATAGCGACCGTGGGGCAGCATGCAAATGCCCTCGCCCAGTTCGGACCGCAGCGTTCCGATCCCAGGCGCACCGCCGAGTGCATCGCACTTGCTTTCCAGCTCATCGACGAATGTGAGTGCCCGCGCCGGGTTGTCCTGCGCGATGAAGGCCGCAATGTCCAGCAGATCGGCCTGCGCCGCCGGTGAAAACGAAACCTTCACTTGCGGCGCGGAGCGGAGCCGCCAGCCAAAACAATCCGCTTGCGTGCTGCAGCGAAGACGGCCTTGGCCGGAATGCCGGCGCCACTGTCGGCGCCGCGTTGAATCTCACCCCGCAGCGCAGCCAGCTTCTCGGCGCGAAGCTTTTCGCGATCTTCGAGCGCACGCAACCCGTCACGAACGACCTCGCTCGCACTGGCATATCGGCCACGCTGAAGCTGCTCCTTGATGAAGGACTCGAAGTGATCCCCGATGACATAACTCGACGGCATGGTCCAGTCTCTGGTTGTTGGCATTGATGCGCCCCACATTATCAAAGATTGATAGCCTTGCCAAGGCGGCTGACGCGCCTGTGGATCCCAAAGCACTTTCGCGACGCGCTGCATTTGCAGCCGGGTGCGGCGGTGGAGTTCGCGATCAATGCCGCCGGCGAGTTGGTGTTGCATCGGGCGCGCCCCATGCACATGGGCAGCCCGCGCAAGAACCGCTTCGATGCCGTATGCGGCCGCGCCGACGTGCTCTGGCGCACCGATGAACTAATGAAGATGCTGCGCGCCGAGGGCTGAAAAGCCATGAGCGTCACCCCATCCCTCGCCCGCCTACTCCGCGCTGCTGAAGCCGGCTGGGTTGCACCCGAGCCCCGGCCGGCCCGCTTGCCCGGATACTGGCCAAACCGCTACCGCACCCAGGAAGTCCGTCACATGTCCCATCTGTCACGTCGCGAAGTCCGCCGTCGCCTCTTCGCCTTGGCCGCCGCCGCTGTGCTGGGCGCGCTGGCGAGTCCGCTCGTCCAGGCACAAGCTTGGCCGAGCAAGCCCATCACGCTGATCGCCCCCTACCCGCCGGGTGGGGGTGTCGACACCGTGGCGCGTCTGATCGGCGAGCGGCTGGCGACGCGGCTGGGGCAGCCGGTCAACATCGACAACAAACCCGGCGCGGGCGCCACCCTGGGCGCCACCGCGCTGGCGCGCAGCGCGCCCGACGGCTACACGCTCATGCTGGGCAGCATCGTCGACTACGCCATCGCGCCGCACGTGCACAAGGCGCTGGCCTTCGACCAGCAGCGTGACTTCATCCCGGTGGTGGAGGCCGGCTTCGGCACGGTGGCGCTGGTCGTCAACGCCGACCTGCCGGCACGCAACGTGGCCGAGCTGATTGCACTGGCCAAGGCCAAGCCCGGCGAGTTGAGCTACGCGTCCACCGGCGTCGGCGGCCTGCAGCACCTGAACGCCGAGATGTTCAAGCAGATGGCGGGC
>JANNQY010000267.1:0-4871 GCA_031400995.1 Lysobacteraceae bacterium | reverse complement strand
GTCTACCTGCGTGCGGCTGAGCTTGCCGCTGGCGGCCTGGGCTTCGGTGCGGGCCAGTTGCTTGTCCGCAGCGGCACGGTCCGCATCGGCCTTTTCGAGGTTGGCGCGTGCAGTGGCCAGCTTGGCCTCGGTGCTGGCCAGTGTGGCGCTTGCCGCCTCCAATGCCGTGGTGGCTTCCTGCAGCTGCGCATGCACCTTGGCCAGCGCTTCGGGCGTACCCGTGGCGGCCACGGCCGGCGCGCCGGTGGCAAAAAGCGCCAGTGCCAGCAGCCAGGCAGCGAGGTAACAATTGCTTTGCTGTTTCATAGGCTTGCTCCAGAGTGTCCGCGGCACGGGGCGCTCACCCGCAGTCTAGCCGAACCGCGGCACCGCCAGAACTCCCCAATGAAATCAGCAGCAGTCGTCGCTCTCGGGCTGCAGCGGCATTCAGAAATCGGCCAAGGTCAGAACGCGTGGCGCATCCGGATGAAGAACAGTTCGGCCTGGTTCTCGGCCGGATTGTTGCCCGGGTCGAAAACCACCTGAAGGCCAGCGCTCAACTGCGTAAAACGCGCCACCTGCAGCCGCTGGAACGCCTCGATGACCGTCTCGTCGCGGGAAGCCCCCGAGCGCGGCTGTGCAAGCGACACGGTCAGTCCGGTCATGTTGCTCGGACTACCGAACAGGCCGCTGTAGCCGAGGCCCGCCTGCGCGAGCGTGCGAATGTTCGTGGTGCCACCGTCCGCGTACGAGTACCGGCCCCAAACCTGGAACCGCTCGCTCAACTGCTGGCCGGCAACGAGCGTCACGCCATCGTCCGACGGGCTGTTGAAGCCGTTCTCCCGGCGCTCGTCAATGCGCCACACCATGACCGAGTAGCGCCCTCGCCCCCTGCCCTCGACCTCCGGCGTCCAGCCCAGCTCAGCACTGTAGAAAAAATCGCCGTCGCTGATCGAATCAAACTCAGACTCCGTCGTGGCGTTGTAGGCGTTGGCGACCCCACCCGTCACATAGAACTCGTCACTTGGCCGATAGGAAACCCCGACGGTCGGTCCGTGGCCCGGCGACGGCACAGTTGCATTGCCCGAAACGTGGCGATTGACGAAAAATGCATTGACGTTTTGCATGGGCTGCTGGCCAACGAAATCGCTAGTGTCGGCGCGCCCGATGAGCACCCGCACCTTGCCTTCGTTGAAGCGCTGCAGCCAGTACGCATCACGCACGACCCAGCCACGGTCATTGAATGCGTTGGTTGTATTGATCAGCGTGCCAAGCTGCGGGCCGACCGCCGAGGCAGGATCGCTTCCGATCTCTGAACGATACTCTCCGGTGACGACCAGCACGCCGGTGTCCGCCGTACCGCGCCCCACCAGCGTCCAGGAGGACATGAAGTCAACGTCGTACGCGGCTCCGTTCGGATCATCCGCGCCATTGGCCCACAGGCCCAGCGCCGTGGCCGCAAAACCCAGCCGCAGGCCCGTGTCCCGATGCAGCGCGTCCAATTTCCCGCGCGCCCAGCTTGACGGACCAGAGTAGTCGGCGGACTCATAGATCGGCGTTTCCGGCTCTTGGATCCGCGCCAACTCGTCAATACCGCTCTCGCTGCCTTCGCCGGGAGAAAACTCGTCACTCAGGTACGGGTGCAGCTCAGAATAGGTTTCGAACTCGGACTTTGGCGGTGCGGCATCAGCAGCCGACTGAGCCGCCGCCGGACTGCCCAAGGCAACAGCGAGCGCAAGCCAAAGCGGTACGACGGCAAACTTGAGATTCAGTACACAGCGCCTCGACATAGCCCCCGCCTCGAACAAAATTCCGGATAGGACGCGCTCTGCTACCGAGCCAGCCGCGGTGCGCCGAAATGACGCACCGCGACTGGATTCAGCACAGCGGCGTCAGGACGGCTTCCCCTGGGGCTGCGGACCCGGCGGCAGCTCACCCGGCCGATAGCCAGGCAGCATGCGTGCCGGCACGATCATCAGCAGTGCCAGCAGGCTGAGCAGCCAGAAAGTGAGCTTGAGCGCCCGCAGGCGTGCATCGGCATTGACCTGAGTCGCCGCTTCCACCTGTTCGGGGGTCGCCGTTGTCCCTGCCATCGAAGCCACCAACCGGTCATTACTGATGAACGTCAGGCTGTTCATGTCCACCTGGGCTACCAAGCTTGGCGGAAGCTCGGGATGGTCCACCACCGCGCGATTGATGTTCGCGGACATGATTCCCACGACCAGGGCGCCTGCGATCGCGGTACCAACACCCGCAGAGAGGTTGTTGACGGTGCCGCGCAGCGCCCCGACATCACCGGCGCGTTCGGTCGGGGACGAGGTGACCAGCACGTTGAACAGCAGCGTGACGAGCGCACCCTGGCCTATGCCGACCATGATCAGTCCCGCCACCACCAGCAGGTTGGACCACTCGTTGAACATCGCGAAGGACAGCAAAGCCATGCCGGCCGCAACGAGCGTGAAGGCGGCGCGCGCTATTTGCCGGGGGTTGTATGTCTGATAGAAGCGCACAACGACCATCGCAGCCGTGAAAACCGCGAGTTGGTAGGGAATCATCGCCACCGCGGTATCAAAACTCGACCGGCCCTGCACCATCTGGATATACAGCGGAGCCAGGAACGTCATTGCGTTGCCGAGTACGACGATCATCGCCATGGCAAAGGCCGCCCCTCGTTCCTGACGGGACTCCAGCACCTCCAGCGACAGAAGCGGCGTGAGCTTCGCGGCTTCCCGCTTCTGTGTCCAGGCCAGGAACAGCTGAAGACCGATCACGCCAACAATGATCATCAGCGTCGCAGGCGACAGGCCGAAGATATCGAACGGTGCATTGGGACCCGCAGTCAGCAGACCCCAGCGATTGAGGTTATTGAAACCGAAGCTGACCAAAATGATGGCGGTAGCCGCCAGCAGAACGCCCACCACGTCGATCTTCGTGCCCGGAAGCGGTGCCACCGGCTTGAGCTTGCTGGACATCAGAAATACGGCGAACGTCCACGGGATCACCAACCCAAAGGCGTAGCGCCATCCCAGCCAGTCGCCGATCACGCCAGCCATGAAGAAAGCCGTCACGGACGCCGCCGCCTGGACCGAGCCCAGCATACCCAGTGCAGTGGCCTGTTGTTTGCCTTTGTAGTTGTTGGCGATCAACACCACCAGCGTTGGCACGATGACCGCAGCGGCCAGGCCGCAAATCAACTGGCCCAGAATCAGCCAAAGCGCGCTGGGACTGAAGGTCACGATGCTCACGCCGATCAAGGTCAGGATGGTCGCGGCACGGAACACCTTCAATGAACCGAACATCTGCCCGAGCTTGGCGCCCAGCATGATGAACCCGGCCACGCCGAGCGAATAGGCGACGATTGCTGTGCCGATCGTGGTTGGCGCGACGTTGAACTCGGCAACGATTCCGCTGATGGAAACCGGCAGGGCGTTGATATTGAGCGACATCTGGGCCTGGCCCATGGCGATGATGACCATGGGGAACCAGGACTGTTTCACCTCATCTGTACTAGCGCTCATCTTCGCTCCTAAAGCCATCAGCGGAAATCAAAGGGTGGGTACGGGCTGCGACGCGAAAAGGTTGAGGCCCAGACGTTCCGAAAGGAACTTCGAAACCAGCTGGCCCTTGATGCTGTTGCCGGCTTCATCTAGGCGCGGTGCAAAAACGCCGACGGCGCCCTTGCCGGGGGCGATGGTGACGATGCCGCCACTCACTCCGCTCTTGCCCGGCAAGCCGACCTCGAACAACCAGTCGCCAGACAGTTCGTACAGGCCGGCCGTTGCCAGTGCCGCCAGCACGCGCCGGCAATGCCGCGCATCGATAACACGTTCAAGCGTGATGGGATTGATGCCGCCGTCGGCGAGGGTGGCGCCCATCACGGCCAGGTCCTTCGCCGTCACGTTGAGGGAGCATTGGCGGGTATAGATGTCGGTGGCTTCCAGGGCATCCCAGTGCATGCACTCATAGCCTTCAAGCAGCTTGGCGATGCCCCGGTTGCGCAGGTTGGTGGCGGCCTCGGATTCATACACCTCCTCATCCACCTCGAGCCGACGGCCGGCGAAACGCGACAGGCCTTCCTGGATGAACCGGAACTTTTCCTCCGCCGTGGCGCCAGGAACGCAACTCGTGGTCGCGATTGCGCCCGCGTTGACCATCGGGTTCATGGTGCGGTCGCCATTGAGCTCGATCGCCATCACGGAGTTGAACGGCAAGCCGGTCGCATTAACCCCGATCCGCGTGCGCGCCACCTCTGCGCCTATCGCCTGGCACACCAGGGCGAAGACGAACGGTTTGGAAATGCTCTGTATCGAAAAATGGTGGTCGCAGTCGCCCACGCCGAAATCCGCGCCACCCACCCCGACCACCGAAATGCCGAACAGCTCCGGTGAAACCCGGGCGAGGGCCGGAATGTAATCTGCCACCACGCCACCGTTGTTGTTGCCGTAAAGGGCATAGGCGTCGGCTACCGCAGCGCTGACAAGAGTCGGGTCCGGCAAGCTGCCGGTGGAAACCTGCAGGAGGTCGCCTTCATCTTCAACATGCAGCCTTGAATACATCGGTAACTCCTCAGTATCGGACCGGCCCTAGGAATCAAGCGACAGTCTCATAGATCAACGAGGGACGCCAGAGTCCGCTTCAGGCCTGCCACGGCAGCGCTCAGGAGGCCGGCCCGGGCATCGCCTTGGCCGTCCGCCCGGTCTCGTCACCCCCAGGCAGCCTGAACATCCGGAAGCCCAAGAACGCCAGGGCAATCGCCAGCAGTGGACTGACGTAGCTGAAGATCGCGTAGGGCGCATAGCTCCACGTGGCAACGCCCAAGGTGGCGGCCATGTACGCTCCGCAGCTGTTCCAGGGGATCAATGCCGAGGTGGGCGTGGCCGTGTCGCCCACGG
>JANNQY010000266.1:0-33495 GCA_031400995.1 Lysobacteraceae bacterium | reverse complement strand
TACTGGCCCACCGGATCCTGCTCGAGCTGCTTCACGCCCAGCGAGATGCGCTCGCGCTCGGGGTCCACGGCCAGCACCACGGCTTCCAGGTTGTCGCCCTTCTTGTAGTTGCGGACCACGTCTTCGCCGGTGGTGTTCCAGGAGATGTCCGACAGGTGCACCAGGCCATCAATGCCGCCGTCCAGGCCAATGAAGATGCCGAAATCGGTAATCGACTTGATCTGGCCGGAAACCTTGTCGCCCTTCTTGAACAGGGCCGAGAACGCTTCCCACGGGTTCGGGGTGCACTGCTTGATGCCCAGCGAGATGCGGCGACGCTCGCCGTCCACGTCCAGCACCATCACCTCGAGCTCGTCGCCCAACTGGACGACCTTCGACGGGTTGACGTTCTTGTTGGTCCAATCCATTTCCGACACGTGCACCAAGCCTTCCACGCCCGGCTCGATTTCGACGAACGCGCCGTAATCGGTGACGTTGGAGACCTTGCCCACCAGGCGCGAGTTGGCTGGGTAACGGCGGGCGATGTTGTCCCACGGATCGTCGCCCAGCTGCTTGAGGCCCAGCGAGACGCGGTTGCGCTCGCGGTCGAACTTGAGCACGCGCACGTCGAGCTCTTCGCCCACGTTCACGACTTCGGACGGGTGGCGCACGCGCTTCCACGCCATGTCGGTGATGTGCAGCAGGCCGTCGATGCCGCCCAGGTCCACGAACGCGCCGTAATCGGTGAGGTTCTTGACCACGCCCTTGATGACCGCGCCTTCCTGCAGGCGCTCCATCAGCTGCTCGCGCTCGACGCTGGACTCGGACTCAACCACGGCGCGGCGGGAAACCACCACGTTGTTGCGCTTGCGGTCGAGCTTGATGATCTTGAACTCGAGTTCCTTGCCTTCCAGGTAACCCGGGTCACGCACGGGGCGCACGTCCACCAGGGAGCCCGGCAGGAACGCGCGCACGTCGCGGATGTCGACGGTGAAGCCGCCCTTGACCTTGCCGCTGATGCGGCCGGTGACGATCTCGCCGGCGTCCATGGACGCTTCGAGTTCGTCCCACACCATGGCGCGCTTGGCTTTCTCGCGCGACAGCACGGTTTCACCGAAGCCGTTCTCGAGGTACTCCAGGGCCACCTTGACGACGTCGCCCACGGCGACCTCGAGTTCGCCCGATTCACTGCGGAACTGCTCGATCGGAATGATGCCCTCGGACTTGAGGCCGGCATTGATCACGACCACGTCGGAGCGGACCTCGACCACGGTGCCGGAAACGATGGCGCCCGGCTTGAGCTTGTTGAGCGCGGTCTGGCTCTGTTCGAACAGTTCAGCGAAAGATTCAGTCATTGTTGGATACTCGGTTGGACATAAGGGCCGCCGGATTGCGACGAACCCACCTGTTGGCGCTTGCGCGCGTGGATGGAGACTCCGCGCCGGATGGCGCGGGACCTGGTTTCCTGCTTTGGAAATCGCCGCGCGATGACGCGGCGGGATGCGCCGGGGAGACTTACGCCTGGCGGGGCGGACGGAGGTTATCCGGCAGCACCGCCAGCACGCGCTCGATCACCTCGGTGATGGGCGTACCGGTGGAGTCCACGACCACCGCGTCTTGCGCGGGTCTCAGGGGCGCCACCGCACGTCCGGCATCGCGCTCGTCACGAGCGGCGATTTCGTGCAGCAGACTGTCAAGATTAACCGAAACCCCTTTTTCCTTCAACTGCTTATAGCGTCTTTGCGCTCTTTCACCGGCGCTGGCGGTCAGGAAGACCTTGTAGGGTGCGTCGGGGAAGATCACGGTCCCCATGTCCCGGCCGTCCGCCACCAGGCCCGGCAGCTGCAGGAAGCCGTGCTGGAGGTCCACCAGCGCGGCCCGGACCGGCGGATGCGCGGCAATGGCCGAGGCGGCTGCCCCGGCGGTCTCGGTGCGCAGCTGGCGGGTGGCGTCCTTGCCGTTGACGATCACGTGCGGCTCCCCGGCACCCTGGGTTTCGAAGCGAATCTGGGTGCGGGAGGCACACAGCGCCACCGCCTCAGGGTCGCTCAGATCCACCCCTTCCCAGGCGGCGGCCAAGCCCACGGCCCGGTACAGGGCGCCTGAATCGAGGTAGTGCCAGCCCAGGCGCTCGGCCACGGCGCGGCTGATGGTGCCCTTGCCGGAGCCGGAGGGGCCGTCGATGGTCAACGCAGGGATGCGGGGCATGGCTCGATTCTAGACGATGGGCGGATTCAGTCGCTGCCGGGCGCCACGCGCAGCCCGAACCCGGCCGCGCGGGCCAGGGCATCGAAGCCGGGAAACGAGGTGGCGACATTGGCGCAGTCGGCAATGCGGACCTCGCCGCGGGCGCACTGCGCGGCGATGGCCAAGCTCATGGCCACCCGGTGGTCGCCGTGGCTGTCTGCCTCGCCGCCGTTCAGCAGGCCGCCCTGGATCACCGCGCCGTCCGGGGTTTCCCGGATCTTCGCGCCCAGCGCCTGCAGCGCGGCGGCGGTGACGGCGATGCGGTCGGACTCCTTCACCCGCAGTTCGGCGGCGCCGCGCACCACCGTTTCGCCCTCGGCCAAGGCCGCGGCAACAAACAGCGCCGGGAACTCGTCAATCATGTCCGGGACCAAGGCCTCGGGCACCTCGATGCCGCGCAGCGGGGCGTAGCGCACCCGCAGGTCGGCCACGGTTTCCCCGCCCTGCTGGCCCGGGTTTTCCTCGTCAATCCGGGCGCCCATCAGCCGCAGCGCCGCCAGCAGGCCGGTGCGGCGGGGGTTCATGCCCACCCGGCGCAGGTGCAGGTCGGAGCCGGGCACCAGCGACGCCGCCACCAGGAAAAATGCCGCCGAAGAGAAGTCCGCGGGCACGTGGACCTCGGTCGCATGCAGCCGGTGGCCGCCGCTCAGCCGCGCCTCGCCCGGCCGGAACTCGATCGGCCAACCGAAGGCTTGGAGCATGCGTTCGGTGTAGTCGCGGGTGGGATGCGGTTCGCGCACTCGGGTCTCGCCATGGGCATAAAGCCCCGCCAGAAGCACCGCGGATTTCACCTGCGCGCTAGCCACAGGCAGTTCATAATCAATACCTTGAAGGATATTATTCGCGTAGATTCTAATTGGCGGCAGCCCGCCCGGCAAACTCTCGAAGCGCGCGCCCATGCAGCTGAGCGGATCTATCACGCGGCCCATGGGGCGGCGCGACAGCGAGGCGTCACCGACCAGCGTGCTCTCGAACGACTGGCCCGCCAGCAAGCCGGCCAACAGACGCATCCCGGTTCCGGCGTTGCCGCAGTCCAGCGGCGCGGCACTGCCCGCCAGCCCGTGCAGGCCCACGCCGTGCACGCGGCGAACGCTGGCACTGGGCGCCTCGATGCGCACGCCCAGCTGCTGCAGGATGGCCGCGGTGGAGCGCGTGTCCTCCCCCTCCAGGAAGCCGTGGACTTCGGACACGCCTTCGGCCAAGGCCGCCAGCATCACCGCGCGATGCGACACGGACTTGTCGCCCGGCACCTGTAGTTCGCCCCGCAGCGCTTGGCCAGGCCCCGCCAGCCAATCCAGACGCGACACGCTCATGCCCTCGCCTCGTCCAAAGCCTGCAGCAGCCGACGATTCTCGTCCCGAGTACCCACGGTAAGCCGAAGGCACTGCGGCAGTCCGTAGCCGCCCATCGGCCGGGGAATGACGCCGCGCGCCACCAGGCTGGCCTCGACCGGGCCAGCGTCACTGCCGAAATCCACCAGCAGGAAATTGGTCTGCGACGGCGACACCGTCAGTTCGCGCGCGCGCAGCGCATCGGCGAGCGCCTGGCGCTGATCGGCATTCTGGCGCCGCACCCAGTCCAGATGCGCGCGGTCGGCCAACGCCGCCTCACACGCCGCCAGGCCGGGGCCATTCACGTTGAACGACTCGCGGACGCGCTCCACAACCGCCACCAGCCCGGGCGCAGCCACCAGATAGCCCACGCGTAGCCCGGCCAGGCCATAGGCCTTGGAGAAAGTGCGGGTGACGATGAGGTTGGGGTGGGCCGCCTGCAGGCACAGGGCCGACTCCAAGCCAGTGGCATCGGCGTATTCCACATAGGCCTCGTCCACCACCACCAGCACGGTTGCCGGCAGGGAATGGAGAAACTCACCCAGCGCGGCCGTCGAAAACCAGGTGCCGGTCGGGTTGTTGGGATTGGCCAGGTAAACCAGCCGGGTGTGCGAACCCACTGCGGCCGCCAGCGCCGCCAGGTCGTGGCCGTAAGGCATGGACTCACCCGGAAGGTGCGCAGGCGCCAGCACCAGGTTGGCGCCCGCGGCTTGGGCGGCCAGCGCGTACACCGCGAACGCGTAGCGCGATGCCAGCACGTCGCTGCCGGGGCCGGCGAAGACCTGGGCCAGCATCATCAGCAGCTCATGCGAACCGTTGCCCAGCGCGATCTGGTCTGCGCCGACGCCGTGGTGGGCGGCCAGCGCCCGCTTCAGGTCGCCACCCGAAGGATCGGGATAGCGGTTCAAGGCATGCAGGCAGTCCAGCACCGCCTCGCGCGCCGCCGGGCTGGGGCCGTGGCTGTTCTCATTGGAACCCAACTCCACCAGCGTGCCGACGCCGTGGGCGCGGCGCAGCGCCACCAGGTCCAGGCCCGGGTCATAGGCGCGCAGGCGCTGGATGCCTGGCTGGGCCAGCGCAGCGAAGTCCGGCGCGGCCATCGTCAGCCCAGCGCTACCGGATAGGAACCCAGCACCTTCACGTCGGCGGCGTACTCACCGAGCTCAGACAGGGCACGCCCCACCGCGTCGTCCTGCACATGGCCGCTGACGTCGATGAAGAAGGCGTACTGCCAGCGCCCCGCATGCGAAGGCCTGGATTCGATGCGGTTCATGCTGACGCCGTGGCGGGCAAACGGGCTGAGCACGTTGTAAAGCGCTCCGGGCTGGTCGCGCACGTAGACCAGCAGCGAGGTGCGGTCGTGGCCGCTGCCGGAAAACAGCTCGCGTCCCAGCACCAGGAAGCGCGTGGTGTTGTCCTGGCGGTCCTGGATGGGCCCCGCCACCACTTTCAGGCCGTAGACGTGGCCGGCGCTTTCACCGGCGATGGCGGCGGCGTCATCAGCAGTACGGGCGCGGCGCGCGGCCTCGGCGTTGCTGGCTACGGGTATCTTTTCGGCCTTGGGCAGGTATTGCCGCAGCCACGCCTTGCACTGGGCTAGCGACATCGGGTGCGAATAGACCCGCTCGATGTCCTCCAGCCGGCCAGTACGCGACATCAGGTGCTGGTGCACAGCCAGCTCCACTTCGCCGCAGATCTTCAGCGGCGAGGTCAGGAACATATCCAGCGTGGACTGGATGGTGCCCTGCCCCGAGTTTTCCACCGGCACCACGCCAAAATCGGCGTTGCCCGCCTCCACTTCCTGGAACACCTCCTCGATGCTGGACAGCGGCAGGCCCTTGGCGGAATGGCCGAAGTGCTTGTGCAGCGCCTGCTGCGAAAAGGTGCCCTCGGGGCCCAGATATCCCACTTTCAGCGGCTCCTGCTGGGCCAGGCAGGCGGACATGATTTCCCGGAACAGGCGCAGCAGCACTTCGTCGCTGAGTGGACCGTCGTTGCGGTCCAGCACTTGGCGCAGCACCTGCGATTCGCGCTCGGGGCGGTAGTAGTCCACGGCCGCCTTGAGCGGCCCCTTGGCCTTGCCCACTTGCTGGGCCCAACGCGCGCGCTCGGCAATCAACTCCTGAATCTGCAGGTCGATGCCGTCGATGTGCTGGCGCACCTCCGACAGCACCAGCGGCGGTGCCTTGGCCGCGGGCGCAGCGGCAGGCTTGGCGCGCACGGCGGGCTTGGAAGCAGGCTTTACCGTCGTGATTGGCTTGGAAGGAGCGCCTGGGCGCTTTCGTGTCGTCATGGCTTACCCATTGCGCCGGGAGAAATCAGCCATGAAATCCACCAGCGCCTGCACGCCGGCCTCGGGCATGGCGTTGTAAATGGAGGCACGCATGCCGCCGACGGCGCGATGGCCCTTCAGACCCAGCAGGCCTGCCGCCCGCGCTTGATCCAAGAAGGGTTTTTCCAACGCGGCATCGGGCAGGAAGAAAGGCACGTTCATCCACGAACGCGCGTCCTTTGCCACGGTGTTGCGGTAGTAGCCGTCCGAGCCGTCAATGGCCCCATACAGGTGCGCTGCCTTGCGGCCATTGCGCTCGCCCATCGCCGAAGCGCCGCCTTCGGCCTTGAGCCACTGCAGTACCAAGCCCAGCACATACCAGGCGAACGTGGGCGGAGTGTTGAACATGGAGTCGTGCTTGGCATGGTTCATGAAGTCGAAAATGGGCGGCAAGTCGCGGCCATGCTTACCCAGCAGCGCCTTTCGCACGATGACCAGAGTGAGGCCGGCCGGGCCCAAGTTTTTCTGCACGCCGCCGTAGAGCACGCCAAAGCGGCTGACGTCCACCGGCTTGGACAGGAAGTTCGACGAGACGTCCGCTACCAGCGGCACGCCGCCGACTTCGGGAATGTGGTGGAACTCGACGCCATGGATGGTTTCGTTGGGCGTGTAGTGCACGAAGGCGGCGCCGGGCGTGAGCTGCCAGGTGGCCGGATCAGGAAGGCTGGAGTAGCCGCCGTCCTTGGCGCTTGCCGCAACGTGGGTACGCATCGAGGGCCGGGCGTTCTCCAGGGCCTTCTCGCCCCAGTGGCCGGTCAGCACGAAATCAGCGGTCTGCTCGGGACCGGCCAGGTTCAACGGCAGCAGCGCCGACAGCGTGGTGGCGCCTCCCTGAAGGAAAAGCACGGCGTAGTCGTTCGGAATGGCCATCAGCTCGCGCAGGTCGCGCTCGGCCGCGGCGGCACAATCCATGAAGGCCTGGCCACGATGGCTCACCTCCAACACCGAGGCGCGTTCACCCTGCCATTCGAGCATTTCGGCCTGGACCTGACGCAAAACGGGCTCGGGCAGCGTGGCCGGGCCGGCGCTGAAATTGAAGGCGCGTGACATGGGAGTCCAGGGAAAAGGGCTTTTGCAGGCTAGCATGCCGGCGCCGTGCCTCGGAAGGTAGCTCAGTTGAAGATGCGCGGCGTGACCAAGAGTTTTTGCTCGAACTCATCGGGCGGTAGTGCCGGGGAGAACAGATACCCCTGGCCGTAGTGGCAGCCCATCGACGCCAGCAGTGCTCGCTGGCCGACGGTTTCGATGCCCTCGGCGGTGAGCGCCAGGCCCAACTCGTCGGCAAAACTGATGATGGTGCGGACGATCGCGCGATGGCGCGAATTGGTCTCCATGTCGCGAATGAAGACCTGGTCGATCTTGAGCGCGTCGAACGGTGAGGCCGAAAACGACTCGAGCGACGAATAACCGGTGCCGAAGTCGTCCACTACCAGGCCGATGCCCAGCGCCTTGAGCGACAGCAGGCGCTGTTCGGCCTGGCCACGCCCGGCCCGGAAAGCGGTTTCCGTGACCTCCAGGCGCAGGCTTGCCGGCGGCAGCGTGTGCTGCTGCAGCAGGCCAAACACTTCTTCCACGATATCCGGCGACACCATCTGCCGCTCATCGACGTTGACGTTGAGACTCAGCAGCGCCTGCCCCGGGTAACGCTGGCGCCACTGGCCCAACTGCCGACAGGCTTCACGCAGGCCCCAGGCGTCCATTTCCACGATCAGCCCGGTTTCCTCGGCAAGCGCCAGGAAATGCGCCGGAGCCAGCAGGCCCCGACTCGGGTGCTGCCAGCGCATCAGGGCCTCCACGCCCACCAACCGGCCGCTGGCCAACTCGATGATGGGCTGGTAGTGCAGGCGGAACTCGCTGCGCTCGAACGCCCGCCGGAAGTCGGTCTCCAGCTGCAGCCGGGTTTGCGCCTCCTGGTGCATCGCCTCGTCGAAGATGACGAAGCCGGACTTGCCCGCGGCCTTCGCCCGGTACATGGCGGTATCGGCATCGCGCAGCACTTGGTCGGGGGACTGGTACTCGCTGCGGCCAATCACGATACCCAGGCTGGCGGCGGAAAACACCTGCTGGCCGGCCAGTTCGAAGGGCTGCTCGAACAGCTTCAAAACGCGGCGAGCGATGTCCATGGCGCGATCGCGGCCACAGTCGCCGTCCGGCAGCAGGGTGAATTCATCGCCGCCGTAGCGCGCTATCAACACGTCGCGCAGCAGGTTGTCCTCCAGCCGGCGGGCGATTTCCACCAGCAGCCGGTCGCCAGCGCCGTGGCCCAGGCTGTCGTTGACCCACTTGAAGCCATCCAAATCCAGGAACAGCACCGCATAGGAGCGCCTGCGCCTGTCCTCGGCGTGGCTGGTCTGGGCCATTGCCTCGGCCAAGCGCTGGTTGAACAGCATGCGATTGGGCAAGCCGGTCAGCGGATCGTGGGTGGCATGGAAGCGCAGCCGCTCCTCGGCCTCGCGCTGCCGGGTGACGTCAAGCACCGTGCCGGTCAAATGCTCCACGCCGTCCAGCAGCACCGGCCCGATGCTCACCCGCACGTGGATGCGATGCCCGTCCACGTGCAGCAGGGTGGACTCGAAGTGCGAGGCCACCGGCATGCCGGCTTGGCGCAGGCGATCGCGCTGCTCGGAAAGCCCGATGGCTTCCGGCGCCATGATGTCGCGGAAGTCGCGACCCGGCAGATCTTCCTCACCATAGCCAAGCATGCGTGAGAACGCCTGGTTGGCGTAGGTGTACTGGTCGCCCAGCATGATGAAAACACCTACCTGGCTGTGTTCCACCAGGGTGCGGTACTTGCTCTCCGAACGCAGCAGCGCCAGCTGCATGTCGTGCCGCTGGTCGATGTCGAGCACCGATCCGGTGAAATGCGCCGGCCGGCCCGCCTCATCGCGAATCAGAAGCACGCTGGCACTGACCCACTTGAGCTGGCCGTCGCGAGTGCGCACTTGGGTTTCATGATGACTGAAGAACCCGTCGCGCAGCGCCCGCTGAACCAGATGCTCGCGCTCGCCGGGATCGGCGTACACCTCGAGTATGTCGGTCACCTCAGCCTTGAGCTGCTCGACGCTGTCATAGCCCAGGATGCCGGCCATGATGCGATTGACCTCCATCACCCCGCCGTCGAGGTTGGTGCGAAACAGGCCCGCCGGCGAATTCTCGAAAAGCTCGCGGTAACGTCGCTCGGCCTCGACGATCAGCTGCTGGCGGTTGCGGTCCTGGGTGATGTCGCGGATGGTTCCGGTGGAGGCGATGTCGCCGAGGTATTCGACGGCATCGGCGCGCACTTCGCACAGTATCTTGCGGCCATCCTTGCAGCGCAGCTGGATTTCATAGGCCTGTGCGTCGCGGGAGCCCGATTCGCGCTCCGCGCGCCGGTTGCCCTGCTCGCGACGGTCTTCCGGATCCACCAGGTCCATGTACTGCATCCCGGTGATCGCGCCGTCCTCATAGCCCAGGATGGATGACATGGCCTCGTTGGCGAAAACGACCTGGCCGCGCTGGATCAGGAAGACGCCATCACGGCTGTTCTCAACCAGCACTTGATAGAGCGCCCGCGACTGCCTCAGCCCCTGTTCGGCCTCCACTTGCGCAGTGATGTCCACCAGCGAACCTTCGACAAAAAGGACCTTGCCTTGGGCGTCCTCGATGGCGCGGGCGTTCTCGCTGATCCAGATCACCCGGCCATCGCGGCGGTACACCTGCGCCCGCTCGCGCTCAAGGCGCGCGCCCGACAGCAGCCGGGCGTGCGTCTGCGCGGCGTTCGCGCTGTCCAGGTAGTAAACCGACGCATCCCGGCTGAGCTCAGCCAGCAGCTGCCGCGGGTTGTCGTACCCCAGGATCCGGGCCATGGCCGGGTTCACGTCCAGGTAGCCGCCTTGCGGCAGCCGGCGGTAGATGCCTTCCGAAGCCGCCAGGTAGAGCGAGCGATAGAGGGCATGGTCGGGTCCAGGCGGATCCACCGCTGTACCTTCGGGAAGTAGATGCAGCAGGCAGAAGATCGCCGGCTCCCCGTCCTGGCTGGCAATCTCGACGCTGATTTCGCCGGGCAAATGGCGGCCGTCGGCGCAGGCGATGCGCAGGGCAAGCCGCTCCACCCGGCCTTCGGCGCGCAGGATGCTCCAAAGCCGCGCGCGGATTTCCGGCTCCGGCCAGAGGCCGATTTCCCCCGGGAGCCGTCCGATCACCTGGTCACGACGGTAGCCGGTGCTACGCTCGAAGGCAGCGTTAACGCCCACGATGACGCCGTCGCTGGCGCGCAGCACCGCGACCAAACTATGCGACGTCTCGAAGCTGTCGACCAGGCGCATCCTTTTCCCCGGTAGCTCCCTCTTGGACTTTGAGTATATCCACCCCACCTGCCCAAACCGGGCACCCCAGGAGCCAGACCATGACCGATCCCACCGCGCAGGGCATCCCTACTTCCGAGATCACGCCAGAGCCGGTTTATCGGGCCCGAAGGCAGCTGATGGGCCTGGGCTTGGCCAGCCCGCTGCTGGCGCTGGCGGGCTGCGCCGGCGCCGAGGACTCGGAAGCCTCGGTCGCGGCATCGCCCGAGGCGGATACGGCGGATGGCTTTCGCACCGCCGACGAACTGACCCGGTTCGAGGACGCCGCCAGCTACAACAATTTCTATGAGTTCGGCACCAGCAAGGTCGATCCCGCGGCGAACGCACACACGCTGCGCACCACGCCATGGTCGGTGGTGGTGGGCGGCGAAGCCGACGTGACCGGCACCTTCACGCTGGAGGACTTCCTGAAGCCACACGCCGTACAGGACCGCATTTACCGCCTGCGCTGCGTCGAGGGCTGGTCCATGGTGATCCCTTGGCAGGGCGTGGCCCTGGCGGATGTGCTGCGCCGATTCAAGCCCAACTCGCGCGCTAAGTACGTTGCGTTCACCACCCTGGCCGACCCTGAGCAAATGCCCGGCATCCGCTATCCCGCGCTGGAATGGCCCTACCGGGAAGGCTTGCGCATGGACGAGGCGATGAACCCGCTGTCGCTGCTGGCCACCGGCATGTACGGCAAAGCCCTGCCCAACCAGAACGGCGCGCCGCTGCGCCTGGTGGTGCCTTGGAAGTACGGCTTCAAGAGCATCAAGTCGATCGTCCGCATTGATTTCACCGAACAGATGCCGGTGACCAGCTGGAACCAGTCACAGCCCTCGGAGTACGGTTTTTACTCCAACGTGAACCCGGCCGTGGACCACCCGCGCTGGAGCCAGGCCAGCGAACGCCGCATCGCGGGTACGGCGAGCAAGCTGTTTGCCAAGCGCATCGCCACCCTGCCCTTCAATGGCTACGGCAATCAGGTGGCGGATATGTACTCGGGCATGGACCTCAGCCGGTGGTTTTGAGCAGCAAACCCATCGACTGGCGCTGGACGGGAATCAAGGCGGCGGCCCATGCGTTGGCGCTGGTGCCGCTGCTGCTGCTGGTGCAAGGCGCCCGCAACGACAGCCTGGGCGCCGACCCGGTAGCCGCAATCACCCACGCCACCGGCGACTGGACGCTGCGGCTGCTGCTGCTGGGCCTGGCGATGACGCCGCTGCGGCGGCTGCTGGGGCAGGCGTGGCCGCTGCGCTTCCGGCGGCTGATTGGCCTGTATGCGTTCTTTTATGGCTGCCTGCACCTGACTACGTATCTGGCGCTCGATCTGGGCGCCTATTGGCAGCAAATCTTCGCGGATATCGTCAAACGGCCCTACATCACGGTGGGCTTCGCGGCGTGGCTCCTGCTGGTGCCACTGGCGCTCACTTCCACCCGCCGCGCCATGCGCTGGCTGGGGCGGCGCTGGGGCCTGCTGCATCGGGCTGTTTACGCGGCAGCGGCGCTGGGCGTGCTGCATTTTGTCTGGCTGGTGAAGTCGGACCTGCGCGAACCCTTGGTTTACGCGGCCATCCTGGCCCTGCTGCTGGGAGTGAGGCTTTATTGGCGGCTGCGCCGGCGGGCGGTTCAGCCACCCGCGCGCGGCGCGTAGACCAGCAGCGCGGTCATGGCCGCCGCCAGCACGGTGGCGGCGGCTATCAGCCACCACAGCGCGCCCGGGTCCCGGGCCGGAGCAGGCACGCTGGGCAAATACGGCGCGGGCGCCGGGTCGTTGGCCACCGGCACGCGCACGGCGCTCAGGGTCTGGGTGTGGGGGTTGGCCGCAGGCTTCGGTCCACCCAAGTGCCCACGGGGCGGCAGCCCAGGCGCCTCCAGGACAAACCGATGCTGGTCGATGGCCAACTGGTCCCCGGGCGACAGCACCGCGTCCCGCACCGTTACACCGTTCACCGTGCTGGTGTCGTTGCCCAAGGCCCGCAGCACCACGCGGTCGCCGTGCAGTTCCAACATGGCGTGGCGTTCGGCCACGCCGGCGTCTTCAAGCCGAACGTCGGCAGACCCCGACCGGCCAAACAGGCGCGGCTCGGTAAGGGTGTAGCTGCGGCCGAAGTGTTGGCCCGACAGCCCGCGCAGGACCACCCGTGCCGCGGAAACCCGCTGGGCCTCGTTCATGGCGGCGGGCGGGCTGGGCGGGATGCGGCGATCGATCTCGGGCTCGTCCTCGCCCCGGACCACCAGCCGCAGCTTGTCCAAGCAAACCAGGTCACCGGGGCGCAGCTGGGCCAGTCGCTGCACCGGGCGTGCATTGAGATGGACGCCTGGGGCGCCAGCCGGCACCCGCAGCCAAAGGCCGCGCCGGTCACGCAGGAAGCTGGCGTGGTGCTGGGCCAAGCCCAAGCCGGCCAGGCAGACGCTGCTGCCCGCGCGGCTGCCCACGGTCACTTCGCCCTGCAGGGCCACGTTGGCGTGTTCACCATTGGGGAACGTCAGCTGCATCAGGATCCTCCGGCGCGGAATCTAGCACGGGCAACGACCCGCACACTCTTGGTGGATACGGCAATTCAACGCAGAATAGGCCGCCTGGGGAGGGCCACATGTCCAACATCGATATTCGCCGCAAGCACACGCGGCCGCTGAAGGAAGCCCGTTCGGCCATCGAACGGGTGGCCGAACATATCGCCGAGAAGTTCGACGTGGAGTACGGCTGGAACGGCAACAACATGGAGTTTTCCCGCGGCGGGGTGGACGGCAACATCGCCGTGACCCGCAAGGACGTGCATGTGACGGCCAAGTTGGGTTTCCTGCTGATGGCGATCAAGGGTCCGATCGAGCGCGAGATCGAGCGCTACCTGGATGAGGAGTTCGGCTAGGACTACTGGCGAACGGATCGGGGTCGGCGGCGAAAAGCCGCCTGGATACGTCGCGTTCTCGCTGGCCAATGGCCCCAAGGAAGTCACCGGCGCCATCAAGCGCTTCGAACGCGCCAAAGCCGCGCTCCAGGAAGCCCTGCAGCTGCGCCAGGCCCGCCGCCCTCGCCGGCAAGCGCGAGGCACGCAGCAGCTTGAACACACCGTGCCGGCGCACCGAGGCATCCAGGGTCCAACCTACGCCCAGCACCAATTCAATCTGGTGGCGCCGCAGGTGCGGGCAGCCCACGCCGCGATAGGCCTCTCCATAGTCCGCTGTGCTGATCGCAGCCAGCGGGTCACGGCGCCGGGCGAGCTGCTGCGCCATCCGCAGGTCGAACGCATGGCTGAGCACGGCCAATTCGATGGCGTCGGTGGCCGCGACCAGCAGCGTGTCGGGCAGCAGGCGCGACATGATCGGCATTATCCTCGCCACGTCGCGGTCACGGCCCGAAAAATCCCGTTCGCCGTAAAGGTCAGTGAGGAAGAACTCGGCCGCAGGCCGCATTCGCGCGTCGGCCAGGAAATCAACGAACCCATCGGCCAGCCTCCGGGTCTGCCAGGCCCGCAGCATCGGTAGGGTGGCAAGGCGGTTGCGCGGCTCCCGGCGCGGATCGTGCAGGGCCTGCTGCCACGCCAGCCGCTGGGCCAGGCGATGACGCTGCAGCGCCTGGCTCACGGCCGCGCCCCGTGGCTGCTGGGTGCAATAAACGTGCGGTTGTGTCTGTTCACGCGGTTGTGTACACATTCGCGGGATACAATCGCCGCGCCTTCAGCTTGGAATTCCCCCTAGCATGCTAGTTCTGCAGCCCGCCCGGAAGCGCCGCCAAGCCAGCCAGGGGCGTATCGGCCTCGCCATCGCCGGCGGCGGCCCCATCGGCGGCATGTACGAGCTGGGCGCCCTGCGCGCGCTGGACGTGGCCATCGACGGCCTGGACCTCACCCGGCTGGAGGTTTACGTCGGCGTGAGCTCAGGCGCCTTTCTGGCCGCGGGCTTGGCCAACCGGCTCGATACCGCCGAGATGTGCCGCATTTTCATCACCGGCGACAGCGACGAGGTGAAATTCCGGCCCGAAATCTTCCTGCGCCCCGCGTTCCTGGAGTATTTCCGCCGCGCCTCGGCCCTGCCGCGGCTGGCGTTCGACTGGTGGAAGGACGTCCTGCTCGACCCCACCGGCTCGCACCTGAGCGAGCTGATCAGCCGGTTCGGCGGCGCCATCCCCACCGGTATGTTCGACAATCGCGGCATCGAGCGCTTCCTGCGCCATGTCTTCACCATTCGCGGCCGCAGCAATGACTTCCGCGAATTGGCCGCCAAGCTCTATGTCGTGGCGGTGGACCTGGACAGCGGCGAAGCCGTGCGGTTCGGCAGCGCCGGCTGGGATGACGTCAGCATTTCCCGCGCCGTGCAGGCCAGCTCCGCCCTGCCCGGGCTCTACTCTCCGGTGGACGTCCGCGGCCATCACTTCGTGGACGGCGCGCTGCGCCGGACCATGCACGCCTCGGTGGTGCTCGACCACGGCATCGACCTGATGCTGGGCATCAACCCCTTCGTGCCTTTCAACGCCAGCCTCAGCGGCCGCCCGCCCGATGGCATGGAAAAGCTGGCCGACGGCGGCCTGCCAGTGGTGCTTTCACAGACGTTTCGCACCTTGCTGCAGTCGCGCATGCAGGTGGGCTTGGCCAAGTACGCGCAGCAGTATCCCGACACCGACCAAGCCGTATTCGAGCCCAACGAAGACGACGGCGAAATGTTTTTCACCAACGTCTTCAGCTACTCCTCCCGCCAGCGCGTCTGTGAACACGCATTTCGCTCCACGCTGGCCGACCTGCGCAAACGCCGCGAGCAGTTGGCCCCGGTGCTGGCGCGCCACGGATTGCGCCTGCGCGACGAGGTGCTCGACGACCCCGGGGCGACGATCATGGACGGGTTGGGCCTCGCGCCCAAACCCACCGAAACCACCGCCCGGCTGCGTCGCGCCTTGGACGATGTGGACGCCTTGGTGAAAACCCGCCGACCGAACCGGCGCCGGGCTGCGGCGGAGCGCCGCGAGTAACTCCAGCGCTTTGTGGCAGTGGTGTGAATGCTCTAGACAGCCGGCGCAAATTGGCGTGACTTGGGCTTTACCGCCCGCCCAAACTTTGACTGGAGTCACGTCCCATGGCCAAGCTCAAGAAGAACGTCCGCGCCAAATCAGCCGCTGCGAATTCCAGCGCTGACCTGCAGGCCAAGGCCGAGCAGATGTCGCGCTCCATCGTCGAGTCGGCCCAGCAGATCTGGATGGCCGGCGTTGGCGCGTTCACCCGCGCGCAGGGTGAAGGCTCCAAGCTGTTCGAGGCATTGGTGAAGGAAGGCATGACCATCGAACAGACCACTCGCAAGCTGGCCACCGGCAAGGTTGACGCCGTGCGCGACGCCGTCGAGGACCGCGTGGGCGTGGTGCGCGAACGCGCCGTGGACACCTGGGACCGCCTTGAGAAGGTGTTCGAAGACCGCGTGCAGCGCGCCCTGAACCGCCTGGGCGTGCCCAGCCGCGAAGACCTGACCGACCTGACCAGCCGCGTCAACGAACTCACCGCCGAACTGCGCAAGCTGACCAAGTCGGCACCGGCCAAGGCCACCAAGCCAGCCGCCAAGGCCGCCGCCAAGGCGCCGGCTCGCAAAAAGCCGGTCGCCAAGAAAGCCGCTCCTGCCCGCAAGGCGACCCGCAAACCGGCGCTGCCCAAGGCCCCCAAGCCGGTTGCGCCCCAGTCCCGCTGAATCGCTTAATGTCCGCCAGCCGCTAACGGATTCCGTTCGCTCCCTCCCCTTTCGGCATCCGGCTGGCGGACATCTTCTGCAGGCAAAGGCCCGGCTCAACGCCGGGCCTTTGCTGTTTTGGGCCTGCCTTGCTGAGTTTCCGCGTTATCCTCAGCGCCCCCTGACACACCTGACGGAGTTGGCTTGATGTTTGGCATGAATCCGCTACTTTCCGGCCTCGTGGTTACCCTGCTGGCCTTCCTTGCCAGCGGCTGGTGGTTTGGCGTGCTGCGGCGGCGCAAAGCCGAGACAGCCGCCGGGGTCCAGGCCCTGGCCGGCATGAAGTGGCGCGAGTGCGCGGGCTTGGTGCTGCAGGCACTGGCCGAAAAAGGCTATGTGGAAGCACCGTCGAGCCGCCAGCCCGGGGATGGTGGCACCGAGTTCCTGCTCAGCAAAGGCGACGAGCGCTGCCTGCTGGGCTACAAGCACGGAACCGCCTACCGGTTGGGTGAAGCCAACGTCCGTGATTTTGCCAATGCCGTCCAATTGCAGGGCGCCGCCACCGGCATCCTGGTGACCCTGGGCAGCGCCGAGGCTTTCGCCCGCGACATCGCCGGCCGCTATGGCGTCGAACTGATCGACGGCCGAAGCCTGTGGCCTCAGGTGGAGCCGTTCGCACCCCCGGCCATGGTGGAGGACATTCGCCTGCACGCCGCCAGCGCCATCCGTCACGGCCAACGGCTGGGCATTTTTGCCAGCTTGGGCCTGGGCTTGCTGGTTTACGCAGCAGGAACACTGCTGAAATCCGATGATCCGGTCGCGGTGAGCCCGGTGGCAGCCGCGCTGCCTGCTGCGGCAACTGCCCCGGCCGATCCCGCCAGCCTGGAAGTGACAGCCGCGATGAAAGCGCTGGAGGAAATCGCAAACCTCACCGGCGAGCAGCGTATCCAGCGGCGCGTGTTGGCCGCATCCCGGGTGTCGGACCTGGAAGACGCCAACAGTGCGCATTGGGCGGCGGAGTCCACCCTGGTGATCTCGCTGATAGACGCCGACGGCATCGACAGTGGCGTCGTGAACAAAGCCTGCGCCATCCTGGTGGAGTACGAGGAGTTGCGCTACACGCGCCTGCAGCTGGAGCCGCCGAGCGGCAGCACCACGCCGGTGCGCTGGCGCCAGTGCCAATAGCCTGAAACCAAGCATTCGGGCAGCCCGCCGCCAGGCAGGCCGCCCCTGGCTTGCTTACCAGTGCACGCCGCGCATCAGCGCCGCGAACGCGACCTGCTCGTTGGTGGGGCTTTCATCCTTGAGCGCCTTGCGGTCGCCCTTGGCGGCCGCCGAGTCCGGGAACATCTCGAACGCGGTGTTCATGATCACTTCGTAGGCCTTGGGCACCAGCGCATTCAGCGTGGCCGCGAAGATGCCCATGCGGGTGGCGACGCGGCTGGGCCGCTCGATGATGGCCTTGACGATCAGGTCGGCGGCTTCTTCCGGGGTCAGCGTCGGCACCGAGTCATACATCTTGGTAGGCGCGATCATCGGGGTCTTCACCAGCGGCATGTTGACCGTGGTGAAGGCGATGTTCTTGCCGCTGAACTCGGCCTGGGCGCAGCGGCTGAAGGCATCCAGCGCGGCCTTTGATGCCACGTAGGCGGAGAACCGCGGCGAGCTGGCCAATACGCCGATGGAGCTGATGTTGATGATGTGGCCCCGGCGGCGCTGGGTCATCGGCGGCAGGAAACCCATGATCAGGCGCAGGCAGCCGAAGTAATTCAGCTGCATCGTGCGCTCATAGTCGTGGAAGCGGTCGTAGCTGGCTTCCACCGATCTGCGGATGGAGCGGCCGGCGTTGTTTACCAGCACGTCCACGTGCTTGTGCTCGGCCAGCACGGTCTTCACCAGCTCATCGCAGCTGGCCAGGTCGGTGAGGTCGCAGGTGTAGGCCCAGCACTTGCCGCCCGCGGCGATGATCTCATCGCGGGTCTCATGCAGCTCTTTCTCGCCGCGAGCCACGATGATCATCTTGGCGCCAGCCTCGGCGATCTTCAGCGCAGACGCCCTGCCGATGCCCGACGAGCCGCCGGTGATCAGGACAACCTTGTTTTCCACCTTGCCGCGCAGGGAACGGTCGACGAACAGGTCCGGGTCGAGGTTGCGCTCCCAGAAATCCCAGATTCGCCAGGCGTAGCTCTCCAGCTCGGGCACGGCAATCTTGCTGCCCTTGAGCGCACGCTCCACCACGCGGGTGTCGAAACGGGTGGGATAGGTGATGAATGCCAGCGTGGAAGGTGGGATCTTCAAGTCGCGCAGCACCATGCTGGTGAAGCGCTTGACCGGCGGCAGGTTCAACGCCGCATTGCGCACCGCGCCGGGCACCATCGCCAGCATGCGCGCGTCCAGGCGCATGGTCATCTCGGGGGCATGCGCGGCGCGGGCGAAGGTGTTCATCAACTCGCCAAAGCGCATCGGCTCGGGGTCCACCAGATGGAAGCACTGGCCGTCCAGGCCCCTCTTGTGGGCGATGTGGTCCATCGCGTCGGCGACGAAGTCCACCGGCACCACGTTGATTCGGCCACCTTCGATACCCAGCGTAGGCACCCACTGCGGAATCGCCGAGCGGATCTTCTTGATCAGGCTGAACATGTAATAGGGGCCGTCGATCTTGTCCATCTCGCCGGTCTTGGAATGGCCGATCACCATGGACGGGCGGTAAATCCGGAACGGGACCTTGCATTCCTTGCGCACGATGCCCTCGGACTCGTGCTTGGTGCGCAGGTACGGATCCTTCAGGCCCTCGGCCTCTTCGAACATGTCCTCGCGGAAGATGCCGGGGTACAGGCCCGCGGCCGCGATGGAGCTGGTGTGGTGGAAACAGCCGGCCTTGATGGCCGCGGCCAGCTCGATGGCGTGGCGGGTGCCGTCGATGTTGGCCACCTGCTGGGAGGCGGCGTCGGCGGAGATATCGTAAATGGCAGCCAAATGCATGAAGTGCTGCACCTTGCCCGCCAGCGCACGTATCTGGACGGCAGTGAGGCCGAGCTTCGGCTTGGATAAGTCACCGGTCACCGTCACGATGCGCTTGCGGTCCCAGCCCATGCGCTCGGCGATGGCATCGAGTTTCTTTTCCGAGCCCTTGCGGACCAGGACATGGACGATACCCTTGCGCTTGAGCAGATTGCTGACCAGATAGCGGCCGATGAAACCGGTGGCGCCGGTGACGAAATAGCTCATGACCTTTCCCCTGCCCTTTGGACCCGGCCTGGCCAAAACGGCCGACCCTACCCGCCTAACTTGCCAGACCCGCACGGCCGTGACAAACGCCGCGTTGACCGACCCCGAGGGGCGTGATATCACCCTCGCTTCAAACGGGGATTGCACGATGGCCGACCTGAAAGACCAGTTCAAAAAATCCGCCCAGGACGCGATGAGCCTGCCGGAGCGCCCAGACAACGACACCATGCTGCGGCTTTATGGCCTGTACAAGCAGGGCTCCGAGGGCGATGTGAGTGGCCCCAAGCCCGGTTTCTTCGATTTCGTGGGGACCGCCAAGTACGAGGCCTGGGAGAAAATGGCCGGCACCCAGCCCGAGGTCGCGATGAAGAAGTACATCGATCTCGTGAAGACGCTGCGCGGCTGACGCCGCCCCATGGCCCGCCAGACCCGCCAGCGCATACTCGACACCTCCCTGAGCATGTTCAACCTGCAGGGCGAGCCGAACGTCACCACCAACCACATCGCCGACGAGCTGGAAATCAGCCCGGGTAACCTCTACTACCACTTCCGCAACAAGGACGACATCATCGAGCAGCTGTTCCAGCGCTACGAAGAGCGCATGGACACTGCCCTGGTTTCGCCCGAGGGACGGCTGCGGGACCTGGAGGACATCTGGCTGCAGCTGCACCTGGTGTTCGAATGCATCTGGGAATACCGGTTCCTGTACCGGGACCTGGTGGACATCCTGAGCCGCAACCGCCGGCTGCGGCTTCGCTTCGCCCGCATCCTCAAGCGGGCCGCCGAGGGCGCCTCCACGGGCATGCGCGGCCTGGTCCAGGCCGGCGTGATGCGGGCCTCGGCCGCCGAGGTGGAGGCCACGGCCACCAACATCCTGGTCATCGCCACGTTCTGGATGAACTACGCCAGCGTCCGCGGCGACAAGGACGAGAACGAGGCCATCCGCGGCGGCATCGTGCAGGTGATGATGCTGCTCTCGCCCCTGCTGCGCGACGCCGAGCGCGTGCACCTGAACAACCTGACCCAGCACTACCTGCGCTGACCCGGCCGCCGGCCTAAGCCGGCCCGACAAGGGCTTGTATTGCAAGCGGTTTTGGACTGGGCTATACTTCCGCTTCTTTATTGCCCCATTCCAAGGAATTGCCATGAAAGTGCTCTCGTCCCTGAAGTCGGCGAAAACCCGCCATCGCGACTGCAAGGTCGTCCGCCGCCGCGGCAAGGTGTTCGTCATCTGCAAGTCCAACCCGCGTTTCAAGGCCCGCCAGCGCTAAGCGCCGGCCGCCACGGGTTGCAGCGAAACGCCGGCGAAAGCCGGCGTTTTCTTTTCCAGCCCCACGTGCCTGCCGGTCATGGCGCTGCCGGGCGGCATTTGCCATGATTGCGGCCCAACCCGTCATCCCGACGACTCCTGCGCAGGTGGACCATGAAGGCACTGACCCTTTCCCTCTCCCTGGCCGCTGGCCTGCTGCTGCAAGCCCCGGCACAGGCCGACACCCTGCTAGTTGATCGCGTTCAGGCCGGCCAGGTGGCCGCCCCCGCCCGCGGCCAATCGATGTCCCAGGTGGAAGCCAGTTTCGGCGCGCCGCAGGAAAAGCAGGCGGCGGTTTCGGGCCCCAACAATCGCCGCGACAACCCGCCAATCACCCGCTGGGTCTACCCGACCTACACGGTGTATTTCGAAAACAGCCACGTCGTGGACACCGTTGCCACGCGATCGAGCCCGACCGAAATCGGCCCCCAGCCCGTCGAGTAAGCCATGCCGAGCCAGCTTCGCTTCCCGGCGGAATGGGAGCCCCAATCCGCCGTCCTGCTCGCCTGGCCCCATGAAGGCACCGACTGGGCCCCGCGCCTGGCCGCGGTGGAACACACCTACGTGGCCCTGGTGGCCGCCATTTGCCGCTTCCAGCCGGCCCTCGTCTGTGTGGCAAGCGAGGCCCTGCGCGCCCGCGCCGCTGGCCTGCTGGCCCACGCCGGCGTGGACGCCGGGCAGGTGCGCTTCTTCCTGGTCGAATACGACGACACCTGGCTGCGGGACTCAGGCCCCATCACCTTGCGTGACGGCGAGGGCTTCCGCCTGCTGGATTTCCACTTCACTGCCTGGGGCGGCAAGTTCGAGGCCGGCCTGGATGACCAACTGGTAGCGCGCCTGCATGGCTCCGGTCTGTTGAAAGCGGCCACCCACCAGCGCCTCGACTTTGCCCTGGAGGGCGGCGGCGTGGAGACCGATGGCGCCGGCACCCTGCTCAGCACTTGGCGCTGCCTGCACGAACGCCATCCGGACCTGAGCCGCGCCCAGCTCACCGCCACACTGGAGTCCACGCTGGCGCAATCGCGCACGCTCTGGCTGGATCACGGCTATCTGGAGGGCGACGACACCGACGCCCATATCGACACGCTGGCGCGATTCGCCGGGCCCGACGCCGTGGTTTACCAAGGCTGCGACGACCCCTCGGACCCTCACTACGCCGAACTCCAGGCCATGGCGGCACAGATCGCCACCCTGCGTACCGTGCAAGGCCAGCCGTATCGCCTGTTCCCGTTGCCCTGGGCGCAGCCCATCCGCGACGACGGGCGGCGCCTGGCGGCGTCCTATGCCAACTTCCTGATTGTCAATGGCGCGGTGCTGATGCCTGCTTACGGCGATAGCGCCGATGAAGTCGCCGCTGCCGTGCTGGCGCAGGCCTTTCCAGACCGCCAGATTATCCAGGTGGATTGCCGCGCGTTGATCTGGCAAAACGGCAGCCTGCACTGCGTCACCATGCAACTTCCAGAAGGCCTGCTGGCATGAGCCAACGCATCCTCCCCGTGGCCCTGGTCCAGGATCGCGACCACGGCAGTACTGAGGCCAACCTGGCCAACATCGAGGCGCGCGTGGCGCAGGCCGCCGCCGCCGGCGCCAAGCTGGTGCTGCTGCAGGAACTGCACAACGGGGCCTATTTTTGCCAGCACGAGAGCACCGCCGAATTCGACCGCGCCGAACCCATTCCCGGGCCCAGCACCGAGCGCCTCGGCGCGCTGGCGAAAAAGCACGCCGTCGTCCTCGTCGGCTCGCTGTTCGAACGCCGCGCCGCCGGGCTTTACCACAACACCGCCGTAGTGTTCGAAACCGACGGCCGGCTGGTGGGCAAGTACCGGAAAATGCACATCCCCGACGATCCGGGCTTTTACGAAAAGTTCTACTTCACACCCGGCGATCTTGGCTTCGAGCCCATAGACACCAGCGTGGGCCGGCTGGGCGTGCTGGTGTGCTGGGACCAGTGGTATCCGGAGGCCGCACGCCTGATGGCGCTGGCCGGCGCGGAACTGTTGCTCTATCCCACCGCCATTGGCTGGGATCCGGACGACGCCCAGGACGAGCAAGACCGCCAGCGCGGCGCCTGGATCCTGAGCCACCGCGGCCACGCGGTTGCCAACGGCCTGCCGGTGCTCAGCTGCAATCGCACCGGCCATGAACCCTCGCCGCTGGGCGCATCGGGCATCACCTTTTGGGGCAGCAGCCACGTGCTGGGGCCGCAGGGTGAGTTCCTGGCCGAAGCGCGCAGCGAGGCGCCCGAAATCCTGATGGCCAACGTGGACCTGGGCCGCAGCGAGCACGTGCGCCGCATCTGGCCGTTCCTGCGCGACCGCCGCATTGACGCCTACCAGGACCTTTTGAGGCGGTATCGCGATTGAATACGGCAACCGAGGCCGTTCCAGACGGCTTGCATGACCAGCCCCACGCCATCGTCGAACGCGACGGCGTCCGCTACACGCTGCTGGGCACTGCGCACATTTCCCAGGCCAGCGTGGACGCGGTGCATGCGGCGCTGGCCAGCGGCCGCTACGACACCATCGCGGTGGAGCTGGATGCGCAGCGACACCGCGCGCTCACCGATCCCGATGCCCTGTCCAAGCTCGACCTGTTCCAGATCCTGCGCGAAGGGAAAACCGGCCTGGTCGCCGCCAACCTGGCCCTCGCCGCCTACCAGCGGCGCCTGGCCGAACAGTTGGGCGTTGAGCCCGGCGCCGAACTCAAGGCGGCTGCTGAAGGCGCGCACTCGCGCGGCCTGGACCTGGCGTTGATTGATCGCGATGTGGGCATCACCCTGAAGCGCGCGTTCGGCGGGCTGGGCTTCTGGGGCCGCGCCAATCTGATGGCTGGGCTGGGCGCCAGCCTGTTCGCCGATGAAACGGTGGAGGCCAGCGAGATCGAGCGGCTCAAACAGGGTGATTTCCTGGAGTCGAGTTTTGGCGAGTTCGCCGCCGGCAGCCCACCCCTATATCTCGCCGTAATCGCCGAGCGCGACCGCTACATGGCCGCGCGACTGCGCCAGGTGGGCGCGGGCGGTGGCCGGGAAGTGCTGGCGGTAGTTGGCGCGGGACATCTCAAGGGCCTCGCCGAGCATCTGCGCAGCGACACCGACGCCGCGCAGACGGCACTGGACGAACTCGACGCGCTGCCCGTGACCAGCAGCGTGCCTTGGTTCACCCTGGTGCTCACGACGTTCCTGCTGGGCGGCTTTGCCTGGGGTTACTGGCAGGGCGGCGCCGCGCTGGGTGGCGAACTGGTGCTGCAATGGGCGCTGATCACCGGCCTGGGCGGCGCGCTAGGCTGCCTGGCCGCCGGCGGACATCCGCTGAGCATCCTGGCCGCGTTCGTGTCCTCGCCACTCACGCCGCTGCACCCGGCGCTGGCCTCGGGCACGGTGAGCGCACTGGTGGAGGCCTGGGTCCGCAAGCCCACCTATGCCGATTTCCTGCGCCTACGCGACGACACAAGTAAGTTGAGCGGATGGTGGAAAAACCGGGTCGCCCGGGTGCTGGTGAACTTCTTCCTCACCAGCTTGGGCACGGCCGTGGGCGTGTGGATCGCCGGCCTGAACATCATCGGAAAACTGGGCTGACGCCCGAGTTGGCCCGGCGTCGAGCCGGGCCAAGGTTTCAGTCTGCCGGCAGCGGGCTTGCGTCCGGATCCACCTTGCCAGCCAGCGGCGCCTTGGCGCGCGCACGCCGGATCAGCGCGGAGGTGTTTTCGCGCAGGTCGTCAAGCATGGCGTAAATGGTGGGCAGGAACAGCAGGCTCACCACGGTGGAGAAGGCAAGGCCGCCGGCAATGGCGCGCGCCATCGGGTAGTAGGGCGGGCCGTCACCGGCCATCTGGGTGGTGCTGATCGCGATGGGCACCATGCCCAGGATGGCGGTACCCATGGTCATCAAGATCGGCCGCAGGCGGTCGCGGCTACCCTGCACCAGGGCCGAGGTTCGGTCCATGCCGGCTCGCCTGAGCGAATTGATGTGCTCCACCATCACGATGCCGTTATTCACCACCACGCCCATTAAAACCAAGATTCCAATGGACGCCATGATGGTGAACGTGGTGCCGGTGAGCCAGAACAGCCAGAACACCCCGAAGATGGAAAACACGATGCTGCTCATGATCGCCGCCGGGAACAGCAGCGACTCGAACACCGCAGCCATCACCACGTAAATCATGACCAGCGCAATCAGGGTGTTGAAGGCCATCTGCGCGCCCGCTTCGTCGTCCTGGCGGAACGCGCCGTCGAAACTCCACTGGTAGCCGGGCGGCATGCTCATGCCCGTGAGTACCGACTCCATCGCCAGCCGCGCGTCGGGAACAGTGACCTTTTCAGCCAGGTTCGCCTCGATGTTGAGGGTGGTGCGACGGTTCTGGCGGAACACTTGGGTGGAGGCCGCCTGCATGCCCACGTTCACCACTGAAAGCAGAGGAATGCTGGTGCCGTCGGGAGCACGCAGGGTGAGGCTGGACAGTTCCGCGACGCTGAACTTCTCTGCGCCGTCAAAGCGCACCCAAACCGGCACCTCGGCCTCGCCGCGGCGGAACTCCCGCAGCGGGGTGCCACGCAGGGCAATGCCCACGTACTGCGCCACCTGCTCGGCGCTGAAGCCGTAAGCCAAGGCCCGCTCGCGATCGACGCTGATCGCCAGCTCCTGGTTCTCGTCGCCGGTGTCCACGCGCACGTCGCGCAACTCAGGGCGCTTGGCCATCTGCGGGACGATCGCCTCCGCCAGCGCCTTGAGCTGCTCGGAGGAGTCGCCGGTAAGCGACACCTGCACCTTGTCGTCGCCGCCCTGGCCGCCACCGCCCCGCCCACCGCCGCCACGGCCACCCTGCTGGAAGCCCACGGTCGCACGCGCCGACTTGGGCATGTTGCTGCGGATGTCTTCCATCACGTCCGCGGGCTCACGCAGGTTGCCGCCATCGCTGCGCAGGGTGAGCTTGGTGCCCGCCCAGCCCTGTTCGCTGTACCAGGAATAGATCTGTTCGATCTGCAGCGCCTCGCGATTGGCATCCAGGTACTGCTCCACCCGGGCCACTTCCTCGGACACCTGATCCAGTGAGTAGGCGCCCTTCCACTGATAGAACAGATCCAGCTCGCGGCTGGGCTCCTGGTAGAAAAAGTCGGTTTTGGTCTTCACTATCGGCACGATGCTGACCGCCACGATCAGCAAGATGCTGAGCACGCTGATGCCGCGATGGCGCAGCGTCCAATCCAGGAAACGCCCGTACGAATCCTGCAGGCGCGGCACTAGCCCAGTGCGCGCCATCGCCGCAGGCGGGGTCTTCATCCGCGCCGAAAGCATGGGAATAAGGCTCACGGCCACCAGCCACGAAGCCAGCAGGGAAATCGTGATGGTGACGGCGATCTGCACCATGAAGATGCTTATCTGGTTGGTGTCGCCAAATAGATTGGGCACGAAAACAATGCAGTGGCACAGCGTGCCGGCAGAAAGCGCGATGGCTACGTTGCGAGTGCCGACGATGGAGGCATGGGCGGGATTATTGGGGAACTTCTCCCGCTCCTGGTAGATGCTTTCCACCACCACCACCGCGTTGTCCACCAGCATGCCCACCGCCAGCAGCAGGCCCATCATGGTCAATACGTTGAGCGTGAAGCCGAGGAAATACATGAAGCCGAGGGTCATCACGAAACAGATCGGGATGGCCAGGCTGACCATCAGCGTGGACGGCCAGTGGCGCAGGAAGAAGTACAGCACGGCAACCGACAGCAGCAGGCCAATGATCCCGGCCTCGACCAAGGAAAGCAGCGAGCCGGTGACGTTGTCACCTTGGTTATCGATCAGGGTGACCTTGATTCCCTCGAATTCGGGCTGCTGGCCGATGCGGTCGATTTCCTGCAGGGCGGTACGCGCTACCTCCACCAAATTGGCGTTGCGTTCCTTGAAGACGTCGATGCCCACGGCCGGGCGGCCCTCGAGCCGTCGTCCATAGTCCATTCGAGCCGGCTTCAGCCGTACATCCGCGATCTGTTCCAGGCGCAGGCCGTTGGCGCCCACCACCAGCTCACGAAGCTCGCTTATGTCGCGCAGCTCGCCAATGGGCTGCACCCGCAGGCGCTGGCCGCCGTCCTCGATGGTGCCGGCTGACACTGAAAAATTGACCGCCTGCAGCTTCTGCGCCAGTTCGTTGAGGCCAAGGCCGTGGGCGCTGAGGCGGTCGGGGTCGATCGCAATCTCGATCTCGCTGGGCGTTGCACCGGAGATCTCTACCCGGGCCACGCCAGGCAAGCGCTCAAGCTGGCGCTTGAGCTTGAGATCGATAAGGTCGTATTCCTTGGTGAGGTCACGCTCGCTGGCCAGGCGAACCCGCAGCACCGGGTCGTCACTGGTGGAGAACTTCATCACCGTGAAGCGCTGGAAGTCATCGGGCAACTCGTCGCGGATGGCATCAATGCGCTCGCGAGCCTCCGAAGCAATGATCTCGGTATCCCGGTCCCAGTCAGAAAACTCGATCCAGACGTTGCCGCCGTCCGCGCGGCTAACCGAGTTGAGACTCTTGATGCCCTGAAGCGTGGAAAGTGCTTCCTCGACCGGTCGCACCAAGCTGCGTTCCACTTCCTGCGGGGTGGAGCCCGGGTACGGCAGGTCCACCGCGATAAAGGGCGCGTTGAGCTCAGGGAACTGTTCCAGCGGAAGACGGAACGCGGCAATCAGGCCGATGACCACCATGGACACGAAGAACATGATCACGGTCACCGGGCGGCGCAGGCTCAGCTCAGCGATGCTCATGCGGGTGCACCCTCGCCCTCGGGCAATTCCAGTGGTTTGCGGCGTGCCACGTAGCTCTCGTCGCTGCGGCGGTCAAGCAGGTTGTACATCACCGGGATCACCAGCAGGGTGAGCAGGGTGGACACCGCCAGCCCGCCGATCACGGTGATGGCCATGGGTGACCGGACTTCGGCGCCCTCGCCGGAGGCCAGCGCCAGCGGCAGGAAGCCCAGCAGTGCAGTCAGCGTGGTCATGATGATGGGCCGCAGCCGCGACTGCGATCCGAGCACAATGGCATCGCGTTTGCCGGTGCCGGCCTCGCGCAGCTGGTTCACCTTGTCAATCAGGATGATGGCGTTCTTCACCACGATGCCCACCAGCAGAATCAAGCCAATGAACACCACCACCGACAGTGAGGAACCGGTGATCACCAGGGCCAGCACAGCACCGACGATGGCCAACGGGATGGTGAACATGATGACGAACGGATGCAGCAGCGATTCGAACTGCGAGGCCATCACCAGGTACACCAGGAAGATGGCCAGTGCGAAAGCGAACAGCAGCGAGTTCACCGACGCCCGCAGCTCCTCACCCTGGCCGCCGATGCGCATGCTGATGCCGACGCCCAGCGGGTTCTCGGCAACCAAGGACTGCACCTCGTCCACCGCGCTGCCCAAGTCGCCATAGCGCAAGGACGACGAAACAATGGCCACGCGGGACTGGTTGGCGTGGTGGATCTCGCTGGGCCCGGTAGTGGCGATTACCTCGGCCACGGCATCCAGCGTCACCGGTGCGCTGCTCTCGGGGTTGACGATCAGGCGCTTGATGTCTTCAAGCGAGCTGCGGTCGGCCTCCTGTGAGCGCACCAGCACGTCGATCTTGCGGTCTCGGAAGCTGTAACGAGTCGCCACTTCACCGCGCACTTTACTAACCACTTGGTCGGCAATCTGGCGCGTGGTCAGGCCCAGCGCCGCGGCCCGCTCCTGGTCGAACAGTATCTGGATCTCGGGAAACCCCTCCTCCACCGTGGACTTGACGTCCACGAAGCGATCCGAGGCGTTCATCAGCTCCACCAGGCGCCCGCCGGCCTGCTCAAGCTCGGCCAGGTCGGCGCCGCGCAGCTCGATTTCCAACGGCGTGGAGAAACTGAAGATCTCCGGCCGGCCGAACTTGACCTGGGCGCCGGGAAACTGCGCTTCCATGGTCTCGCGCATTCGCGCGGTCTGCGCCGCCTCGGTGTCGCCGCCGTGGCCCGGCGCCAGCACGATGCTGATCTTGCCGATGTTCTCGCCGGACTCGGTGGGGTTGGCATCCAGCCGCGTGCCGGTACCGCTGACGGCGTACAGGGCGCGTATGCCCTCGTCGCCCACGTGCGCCTTCTGAACGCTGCGAATCACGGTGTCGGTGTCGCGCAACTGGGTTCCCGCCGGCAGCTTCACCGTCATTTCAAAGCGGTCTTGTGCCAACTGCGGAATCAGGTCCAGGCCCAGCGTGGGAACCAGCGCCAGGGCAATGGCGAACGCCACCGTGGCGGCGCCCAGCACCACCGACGGGCGGTCGAGCGCCTTGGGCAGCACCCGCGAATACGCGGCGGCAGCCCACTCATACGGCTTCATCACCCAGCCACCGATCCAGCCCAAGGGCCCACCGACGTACCTGGCCAGAAACCGGAACACCGTGGTGACCACCAGCGAAAGCCAGAACACGATACTGCGTAGAAACCACTCAACCCCGCGCTTCGCGCCCGCCACCGGCTTGAGCGCGCGGTGGGCTGGGTGCCACTCCGGATGCGGCGCTTCGGCCGGGAATGCCAGCGGCGCGTGCGCCTTCAGCGAGGACAGCATGGGGATCAGGGTCAGCGAAACAATCAGCGACATCAGGATGGCGATGGAGATGGTGAGCGCCTGGTCCTTGAACAGCTGCCCGGCAACGCCCTCCACGAACACCAGCGGCAGGAACACCGCCACCGTGGTCAGGGTGGTTGCCACCACCGCCATGCTCACTTCCTGGGTGCCTATGATGGCCGCTTCCAGAACACCCAGGCCACGTTCGCGCGCCTTGGCGATACTCTCCAGCACCACGATGGAATCATCCACCACAAGGCCGGTGGCCAAGGCCAACCCACCCAGGGACATCACATTCAGGCTCAGGTCGAACTGACCCATGAAGAAGAACGTGGCGATCAGCGAAATCGGCAATGACAGCGACACGACGAAAGTGCTCCAGCCGTCGCGAAGGAAGAAAAAGATGATCAGGATCGCCAGCACGCCGCCCAACAGCGCATCGAACTTGACGTCCGCCAGGGCGTTCTCGATGAAAACCGACTGGTCGTCCACCGTAGTCAGTTCAGCGTCAGGCGGCAGCTCCGCGCGCAGGCGCTCCAGGGTCGCCTTGACCGCCTTGGCCACCGAAACGGTGTTCGCGTCGCCCTCCTTGTAGACGGCCAGCTCCACCGCCTCCCGGCCATCGAGCCGGATGATGGCCTCGCGCTCCTTGAAGCCCTGGGTCACCGTGGCGATGTCGCGCAGGCGAATAGCCTGGCCTCCGCCGGCCACGTTGGCACCGCCCGACGCCGCGCTCTGGGCGCTCGCCGAAGCAGCCAGCGCCTCCGCTGAACCCGTGAGCGCCGCCACCCGCGCCGAAGCATCCGCCGCCTCGCGGGCAGCGCCGCCGGCCGCGCCCGAGGCGCGCGCGGTGATCAGCAGGTCACGCATCTGCTCGACGTCGGAAAATTGGTTGATCGTCCGCACCAGGTAACGCTGGCTGCCGTCTTCGATGCGGCCGCCGGAAATATTGATGTTCTCCGCGCGCAGCCGCTCGATGATGGTGCCGATGCCCAAGTTCAGCTGCGACAGCTTCTGCTGATCGATGTAGACCTGTATTTCGTCCTGGAGGCCGCCCGAAATCTTGACGGCAGCAACGCCTTCCACTGGCTCGAGCTGTTTCTTTAGCTCGTCATCAGCGAATCGACGCAGCCGCACCAGCTCGGCGTTGCCCTCGGTGCTTTCATCCTTGGCGGTCAAGGTGATGCGCATCACCGGCTCGGTGGATGGATTGAAGCGCAGCAGCACAGGCTGCTTGGCTTCCAGCGGCAGGCGCAGGGTTTCCAGCTTGTCGCGCACCTCCAGGCTGGCGCGATCCATGTCGGTGCCCCAGGCAAATTCCAGCACCACGTCGCTCTGCCCCGTGCGCGAGATGGACTTGAGCTTGCGCAGCCCCTTGACCACACCCACGGCTTCTTCCACCGGCTCGGTGATCAGGGTTTCGATTTCCGAGGGCGCAGCCCCGGTGTACTCCGTGCGCACCGTCAGCGTGGGGTAGCTCAGGTCTGGCAGCAGGTTCACCGGCAGTGAGCCGAACGCGATGATGCCAAAGAGCACGAACGTGAGCGTGACCATCCAGATGGTCACGCGGCGGCGAACGGAAAACTCGACCAAGCTCATCAGTTGGCTACCGCTGCCGCCGCCTGCGCTACAGCCGCTGGCTTGGCAGGGGCAACTGGCGCATTGAGCACCTCCACCGCCGCGCCATCGCGCAGGGCGATCTTGCCCTCCGTGACTACCTGCTCGCCTTCCTTCAGGCCCGTGAGCACTTCAGCCAATTCACCGCTGAGATGGCCCACCTTGATCGGAACACGCACGGCCTTGCCGTCGCGTACCGAATACACCGTGATTTCACCACCGTCCTCCAGCATGGCGGCACGCGGGATGGTGAGGGCGTCGGCGCGTTCGTCGTAGACCACTTCGATGCGGCCGAACATGCCCGGCCGCAGGCCTTCACTGCCTGGGAATTCAACCACCACCCGGAACGTGCCGCTGCCGCCGTCCACCACCGGGCTGACGCGGTCAATGCGGCCTTCGAACTGCTTGCCCGGCAGGGCATCGGCCTGCATCGTAACGCGCAGGCCGGCCTTCATCGTGGCCAGGTCACGCTCTGGGACATTGAGCACGGCCTCGAGTCGGCGGGTGTCGACGATGCGGAACAGCGAGGAATTGAGCTGGATCAGGTTGCCCTCTTTGGCGCTGCGCTGGGCAATCACGCCGTCGATCGGGGCGACGATATTGGTGTACGACAGCTCCAGCTGCGCCAGCTGATAAGCCGCTTGGGCAGCCTCGAGGTCGTAGCGGATCTGGTCGCTGGCTTCAGCACTGACCAGTTTGGACGCCAGCAACTCCTGCGAGCGCCGGTAGTTGTTCTCGAGCTTGCGGACGGAGGCGCGCGCGCGCTCCATCTCCAGCCGCGGGCGATCGGGGTCAATGCGCGCCAGCACCTGGCCAGCCTTCACAAGGTCGCCTTCTTCGGCCAGCAGCTGCAGCATCACGCCTGAGGTCTTCGCCACCACTTGGGCCTCCACCGGCGCATCCAGGTTGGCGGTGCCGGAGTAGCTTGCCGCGATGCTCCGCTTGGCAACCTTGGAAACTTCCACGGCAACCGCCTCGGCTTCGGGCTTTTTGTCGCCAGGCTTGCCCCGCTCGCCTTCGCCGGAGCCGGCCTGGTCGCCGCTGCAGCCCGCCAGGGCCAGGGAGAGGGCCAACGCCAGCACCGCGGCGGTCCGGAGAAACGGGGAATATCGGGAAAGGGTCATGGGTCTCGACTTTGGCGGGTGTGTTAGTTGCATAGAACAGTATACGGGGGCGTGATGGCGCGCATATGCCAGAAGTCTGGCTGCCTTCACGTGACCGCCACGTCGTGGCGAAGCACCGCCCCCTGTCTGGGTTCCGATGCGCAGGCTATAATTTTGGTTTAGTGGCGCCCGACCGACCCTTCGAGCCGGAAAAATAATGAACCGAACCCTGATCTGTGCCGTCGGCCTCGTGCTGGCCTTTGCTGCCCTGCCCGTTTCCGCCAAGGGCGACATCGCCCGCGGCAAAGCGCTGTTCTATACCTGCACCGGCTGCCATGGCATCGTCGACTACAAGAACGCCTACCCCAGCTACCGGGTGCCCAAACTGGGCGGCCAGAGCGAGCAGTACTTGATAGCCGCGCTCAACGCCTACCAGAACAGCGAGCGCCAGCATCCCACCATGCAGGCACAAGCCGACGGCTATGACGCGCAGGAAATTGCCGACATCGCCGCGTATCTTTCCAGCCTGAAGCCGGCCAAGTGAGGGCTGACCCGATGATCCTGATCCGAACTGCCGCCCTGCTCGCTCTCGTCGCGATTTCTTCGCCCTCCCTGGCCGTCGGAGTCAGCGGTGATGCCGTCGCCGGTAAGGAAAAATCCAAGCCCTGCTCGGCCTGCCACGGCGCCACCGGCAACGAGCCGCTGGACGACACGTACCCGCGCCTGGCGGCGCAGCATCCCGACTATTTGGTCAAAGCGCTGTTGGCCTACAAGAGCGGCAAGCGCCAGAACGCCATCATGGCCGGCTTCTCGGCCGCCCTCAGCGACGAAGACATTGAGGACCTCGCGGCGTTTTACGCCAGCCAGGACGGCGTGCTGCACGACCTGAGCGACGTTGACAAGCGCTGACCGCGGCGGACTCAGCGGTGATCGTCCACTAAGGCCCCGAAAGGGGCCTTTTCAATTCCGGAGCGGCTACCTGTCTGCCGCGTCTATTGGCTTGCGGCACTGCGCTTCATACAGCGCCCGGGTGCCGCGCCAGACGTCCTGGCTGCTGGTGGAGACAATTTTCTGCCACCACTCGCGACACTGCTTGTCTTCGGCGGGGCTCAGGGTATCGGGGTCGTTGAGCACCACCACGTAGCCGTCGTTGTTGTTGCGTATGCCGCAGCCGCCGCCCGCCGCCAGCACCGATACCGTGCAAACAAGCTTGGAGCCTGGGCTGCCGGGAATCGGGATCTCGATGGTGCCCGTCGTGGCTTCCACCGCCTTCTCCAGCAAACCCGTGAGCACGTCGCGTTCGGGGACCCAGTACTGGTCGTACTGGGTGGGCTCGTAGACCAGCGCCGGCTGGCGCCGCATGAATTCGCCCGACGCCATCAGGCCAGGGCGCTGGAAGCCGAACTCGCGCTGGTCGCCGGACGGGGTACCCAGCTGTGACACCACTTCGTCGGGCAGGTCCAGCGAGCCGTCGGCGCGGTAGAGCTGCAGGCTGGTACCTGCGGCGCCTGAGGGGGGCAGTTCCACCGCTTGCATGCCGCCGGGAGCCAGGTCGCCGGCCGGTTCGGGCGGGGCGGCGCCCGGATCAGCCACGGGCGGCAGCGCGCCCAGCAGGTCTGCGGGAGCCGGCTCGGGGTCGGCGGTGGGCACCGGGGCCAAAATGGGTTCGAGCTTGGGTTTTTTCCTCCGCAGCGGTTCCGTGGTGAGCTCGGGCGCGGCAATGGCCACACGTTCTGGCGCCTGCGCCGCCAGCGTCACCGGCTCACGGCCCAGCACGGGCGCCAGGCTGATGCTGGGCGTGGGCGCAACGACACG
>JANNQY010000265.1:0-1594 GCA_031400995.1 Lysobacteraceae bacterium | reverse complement strand
CCGACGCCACGATCAAATCCGCGTCTTGCGGCGCATCCACCCAAACCACCCGTTCGCCCAGGGCCACGCCCCGCCACGTGGGCACCTCATGCGTAAACCGCCGGTACTGCCAAGCCCCATCCACCGGCGAGTACAGCTTCAGCACGCCCACATGCCCGCGCAGCGCCGCCGCCAGCGCCGGCTGGAACACCACTTGCCGCTCGCCCACGGCGCGCATTTCGCGCTGCACGTTGATGCCGTGCCACACCAGCAGCAGCGCCAGGAAACACACCAGCGCGCGCGCACGGCGCCCCAGCGCCGGCCACGCCAGCGCCACGCAGCCCACCGCCCACGCCGACGCGCCGTACGCGTACTGGTTCGAAATCACCGCCAGCGGCAGCGCCGGCGCCAGCGCCAGCGTGCCACCCAGCACCAGGAGCAGCGCCAGCCGCGGGCTGCGCCGACGCATGCCCAGCAGCAAACCCAGCCACAGCAGCGCCGAAACCAGCAGCGGCGCGATTTTCATCGGCCCGAACCCCTGCAGTTCGAAGGCCGACACCTGCAGCGGGAACAGCGCGAACTTCGCCAGATTCATGGGCACGTGCCCCAGCGCCATCGAATACGGCCCCGGCGCGGTCACCTGCATCAGCGCCGGCGCCCGCAGCGCCAGATAGACCAACACTGCGGCACCGCTGCCCGCTGTGGCCCAGGCCAGCGCACGGCTGCTCGCCGCGCACAGCCACGTCAGCGCCAACAGTACCGGCATCACCACGGCGGCCTCCTTCGCCATCAATGCCGCCGCCGTCAAAACCAGCGCCA
The DNA here is from genome assembly GCA_031400995.1 of Lysobacteraceae bacterium. GTDB lineage: Bacteria > Pseudomonadota > Gammaproteobacteria > Xanthomonadales > Xanthomonadaceae > Arenimonas. The sequence goes on along the minus strand of JANNQY010000265.1, from coordinate 796 downwards.
CTAGGAGAACCGAAAGTGCGCCGCTGGCGCGCCGATGCGCGCCCAGCACCGCATGTGCCAGCGCCAGCGCGCAGCCCACCCACAGCAGGTCGGCCAGCGTGCCCACCCAGCCGTGCACATAAACGGCCACCGGCCCAAGCGCGAACACCAGCCCCGCTGCCACCGCCTGCCGCGCCGTGAGCCCGAGCCTGTGCAGCAGCGCCGCCAGCCCCGCCGCGATCGCGCTGCCCAGGCCCACCCACAGCGCATGGAACGCAACGGGCGTTTCAAACAGCGCATGGGACACCAGCAGCCACAGGTTGAACGTGAGCGGCCGCCACTGGAACACGGCCACGTCCCACCAGACCATCCACGGCAGCTTGCGCCAGCTTTCAACGTCCGAGGCCGCAGCCCACTGCAGCTCGTCGTGGCTGAAATAGCCCGGATTCAGCGCCAGCAGCGCCTGGCCCAGGCAGGCCAACCCCCACACCCACAGCGCGGTGCGCAGCAGGCGGGGCGAATCGGGGGGCAGGGGACGGTCGCGAGGCATGTAGCCGCCATTCTCGCCGCGGCAGCCGCCTGCCGCCAATCGCGTGAACCCTGCCCGGCATCGGCCTGCGCAGGCCGCTACAATCCAAGGCCCCAAGGCGGCGCCCTTCGCGCCCAGCCGCAACATTTCCCAGCCCATGTCCGAACAAGAAGACTTCAAGCAAGCCGCCCTCGACTACCACCGCATGGCGCCGGCCGGGAAAATCCGCGTCACGCCGACCAAGGCGATGGTGACCCAGCGCGACCTGGCGCTGGCGTATTCGCCCGG
>JANNQY010000264.1:0-3037 GCA_031400995.1 Lysobacteraceae bacterium | reverse complement strand
TTTTCCGGCACGGTGACGCGGCTGGCGGGCGCCGCCGGCGATGTCGTGCTCACCGGCAGCTGGCTGGCGGAAGTGGAGCTCGACCCGAGCCTGCCCCAGCGCGCCGACGCCCAGGACACCGGGCACGCGCACGGCCACGCCGCGCCCGCGGCGCCCACCGATGAACCCGAACCCGAGCCGACGGCCGCGCAGGACGACGACGCCGGCACCGTCGTGGGCGCGATGCAATCCTCGAACGCCGTGCGCGTGGAGCAGGCCGTCGCCATCGGCGGCGTCAAGGCGATGCCCGCCGTGCGCGCGCTCGCCAGGAAACTCAAGGTGGACATCGCCCGCGTGCGCCCCACCGGCGCCAACGGCGAAGTAACCCTGGCCGACGTGAAGCAGGCCGCCGCGAATCCCGCCCTGCTCTCTCCCCCGCTCGCGCAAGACGGCCCCGCCCTTCTCCCTCCCCCGCCTGCGGGGGAGGGCCGGGGTGGGGGCCCGGGCTTGCGGGGAGCACCCCCATCCCAGCCTTCCCCCGCAAGCGGGGGAAGGAGCGAAGCGGCGCTCGACACCGACGAGCCCATCCGCGGCGTGCGCCGCAACATGATCCGCACCATGTCCCAGGCCCACGCCGAGGTGGTGCCCACGTCGCTGATGGACGATGCCGACATCCACGCCTGGGCGCCCGGCGAGGACATCATGGCGCGCTTGGTGCGCGCGCTGTCGGTCGCCGCGCAGGCCGTGCCCGCGCTCAATTCCTGGTTCAACGCCAAGGAAGGCACGCTGCGCCGGCATTCGCGCGTGGACATTGGCATCGCCATCGATTCGGCCGACGGCCTGTTCGTGGCCAACCTGCGCGGCGCCGGCGATCTGGACGCCTGGCAGGTGCGCAGCGAACTCAACCGCATCCGCGACGGCGTGAAGGCGCGCAGCCTGCCGCCCGAGGACCTGCGCGACTACACCCTGATGCTGTCGAACTTCGGCGTGTTCGCCGGCAAGTACGCCACGCCCGTGGTGGTGCCGCCCTGCGTGTGCATCGTCGGCGCCGGCCGGCTGTACCACGCCGTGGTGCCGGTGCTGGGTGGGCTTGAAACGCACCGGCAGATGCCGATCTCGATCACCTTCGACCATCGCGCCGCCACCGGCGGCGAGGCCGCGCGCTTCCTGCGCGCGCTGCTCGACGACCTGCAGCGGGCGCACTGAATGGCGCACAAGAGCCGGCTGGCGGGTTTCATCATCGACTGCGAGAGCGGCAGCCTCGGCGATGCGGCGACGTTCTGGAGCCAAGCCATCGGCCTGGGCGTGACCAACCCGGACGAGTACGACGACGGCCGCTACGCCGTGCTCGACACCCTGCGCGGCGACCTGCGCGTGGAGGTGCAAAAGGTGTCGCACGCCTCGCGCGTGCACCTGGACATCGAGACCGACGACATCGAGGCCGAAGTCGCTCGGCTGATCGGCCTGGGCGCAACCGAGGTGTCGCGTCCACACGACGGTCTTTGGGTGGTGATGCAGGCGCCCACTGGCCACCGCTTCTGCGTCATCCGTCCCAAGGTTCGGCTGACCCAGGCCAACGCCAACCGCTGGGAATGATCAGCGCTCAGCGCGCGCGGGAGCGCGTGCCGCGCCAGGCACACGTGGCTGCCAGCACCACTAGGAACACCTTGCCGCCGATCAGGCCAGCGAACGCGAGGCCGGCGATGTCGGCCATCAGGCCGACTCGACCAGCAGCATCAGCGCGTCGGCCACTTCCCCGATCGCCACTTCTTCGGCCAGCTTGCCCATCAGCACGCCGCCCAGGTGCACGCCCACGCCCGCCTCGTGCTTCAGACCGGCGGCGCCGTCGCGCTTGAGCTTGGCGATGCTGTCAGCGGCCTCGCGCGGCGAGGCGTGCGCCAGGCTGTGCAGCAGCTCGCGGCCGTCGGCCGCCACCAGTTTGAAGTAGAACTTGCCGTCGGCTTCGCGGTACTGCTTGAACTGCGGTGCACTGGAACGCGCCTTGCCGCTAGCCTTCGCCGGCGCCGGGGCCTGCCGCAAGTCGCGCAAGCCCACCGCCTGCCGCAGTTCGCGCATCAGCGGCGCCGCCACGGCGCGCGCCTTTTCCGCCCCCGCCTGCAGCGCCGCCTCGATGTGCGCCGGCTGCGCCATCAGCGCCTCGTAGCGCGCGCGCATCGGCGCCACCTCGGCGTCAATGCGCTCGAACAGCGCCTGCTTGGCTTCGCCCCAGCCAATGCCCTCCGCGAAAGACTGCGCGAACGCCGCCGTTTGCGCCGGCGTCGCGAAGGCCTGGTAGAGCGCGAACAGCGCCGAACCCTCGGTGTCCTTGGCTTCGCCGGGCGCGCGCGAATCCGTGACGATCGAAGCGATCAATTTCTTCAGCTCCGCCGGCGGTGCAAACAATGGAATGGCGTTGTCGTAACTCTTGCTCATCTTGCGGCCGTCCAGCCCCGGCAGCGTCGCCACCGACTCCTCGATGGCCGCCTCGGGCAGCACGAAATGCTCGCCGTACAGATGGTTGAAACGCGCGCCGAAATCGCGCGCCATCTCGATGTGCTGCACCTGGTCGCGCCCCACCGGCACCGACTGCGCCTTGAACAGCAGGATGTCGGCCGCCATCAGCACCGGGTACATGAACAGGCCCGCGTTGATGCCGGCATCGTCGTCCACGCCGTCCTCGCGATTGCGATCTACCGCCGCCTTGTAGGCATGCGCGCGATTGAGCAGGCCCTTGCCGGCCACGCAGGTGAGCAGCCAGGTGAGCTCGGGAATCTCGGGGATGTCCGACTGCCGATAGAACCACACCTTGTCCGGATCCAGCCCGCAGGCCAGCCAGCTGGCGGCGATCTCCAGCGTGGAGCGCTGCACCCGCAACGGATCGCTGGTCTTGATCAGCGCGTGGTAGTCAGCCAGGAAATAGACGCTTTCCACGCCGGCGCGGCGGCTGGCGGCCACGGCCGGGCGAATGGCGCCGGCGTAGTTGCCCAGGTGCGGGGTGCCTGAGGTGGTGATGCCGGTAAGGACGCGGATAGCGGGCATGGACGGGTCTGCTTTGAAG
>JANNQY010000263.1:0-3567 GCA_031400995.1 Lysobacteraceae bacterium | reverse complement strand
CCGTGGGCGCGAGGTGGCGGCGGAGATCGCCCAGTCTTCGGCCGGCACGCAGCAAGTGGTGGGCCCGCTGCTGCTGGTGGAAGCCCAGCGCATCAGCCAGCGCCAACGCGTGGTCACCCAGGCCGGCCAGCTGCGCCAGGAAAACGAGCAGGTGCGCGAGACCCTGCACTACCTCGTGAGCCCTGCGACTCTGACCATCGACAATCGCCTGCGCACCGAGCGCCGCGGCCGCAGCCTGTTCAGCGTGCCGCTGTTCCACAGCGCCATGAGCCTGCGGGGCGAGTTCCGGCACCGTGCGCCCGCCGCCATGCAGGGCAGCGAAATCCGCCCACAGCGCGCCTGGCTGGTGCTGGGCCTGGGCGACAACCGCGGGGTGCGCGCGCTGCGCCTCACCGTGGGCGGCAAGCCCGTGGTGGCCGAACCCGGCACCCGGGTGGCCTGGCTGCCGGAGGGCTTGAGCGCACCGGTGCCGCTGGCGGCGCTGGACCAGCCGCTGGCCTTCGATGTGGGGCTGGACCTCACCGGCACCGGCAGCCTGGGCTGGCTTCCGGTGGGCAGCGAGACCACGGTGAGCGCCGACGGCGACTGGCCGCATCCGGGCTTCACCGGCCGGCATTTGCCGCAGTCCTCGAAGGTGAGCGCCGACGGTTTTCGCGCCAGTTGGGCGGTGTCGCGGCTGTCCAGCCGCGTGCAGCAGGTGCTGGCGCAGTGCCCGCCGACTTCGGACGCCTGCGAGGGGCTGGCCGAGAGCCAGTTCAGCGTGCAGTTCGTGGATCCGGTGGACCGGTACCTGATGACCGACCGGGCCATGAAGTACGCGCTGCTGTTCCTGGGCCTGGTGTTCGGCGCCGTATTCTTGGTGGAAGCGCTGGCGGCGCGGCCAGTGCACGCCGTCCAGTACGGCCTCACGGGGCTGGCGCTGGCGATGTTCTACCTGCTGCTGCTGTCGCTGTCCGAGCACATTGGCTTCGGCCCGGCCTACGCCGTGGCGGCCTCGGCCTGCAGCGGCCTGCTGGCCTACTACCTGTCCGGCGTGCTCGGCGGCTGGCGGCAAGGTCTCGGTTTCGGGCTGGGCCTGGCCGCGCTTTATGGGCTGCTTTATGCCCTGCTGCGCGCCGAGGACTACGCGCTGCTGGTGGGCGCGGGGGCGCTGTTTGCGGCTCTGGCGCTGGTGATGGCGCTTACCCGACGGCTGGACTGGGCCCGGATGGGGGGTGGCTGAGGCCCGCCGCAGGGCCTTTTCACGCGCTCAAAACGCCCCGGCGCTGGCCGCAAGTCCGCGCCGGGGCTACAATTTGCGGCTTCCAGACCGCTTCGGGGATAGGCCGCAAATGTTCGCCAAGGATATGCAGATTGCCGGTTACGACGACGCCCTGGCCCAGGCCATTGCCAATGAGCTGGCGCGCCAGGAAGACCACGTCGAGCTGATCGCCTCGGAGAACTACGCCAGCCCGCGCGTGCTGGAGGCCCAGGGCACGGTGCTGACCAACAAGTACGCCGAGGGCTACCCGGGCAAGCGCTACTACGGCGGCTGCGAATTCGTGGACGTGGCCGAGCGGCTGGCCATCGAGCGGGTGAAGCAGCTGTTCGGCGCGCACTACGCCAACGTGCAGCCGCACTCGGGCTCCTCGGCCAACATCGCGGTGTACCTGGCCCTGCTGCAGGCTGGCGACACGGTGCTGGGCATGAGCCTGGCGCACGGCGGCCACCTCACCCACGGTGCCAAGGTGAACTTCAGCGGCAAGCTTTTTAACGCCGTGCAGTACGGCGTCAACGAGCACGGCCTGATTGATTACGACGAAGTGCAGCGGCTGGCCACCGAGCACAAGCCCAAGATGCTGATCGGCGGCTTCAGCGCCTATTCGCAAGTGATGGACTGGGAGCGCATGGCGGCCATTGCCAAGTCGGTGGGCGCGTATTTCTTCGTGGACATGGCGCACGTGGCCGGCTTGGTGGCCGCCGGTGTGTATCCCAGCCCGGTGCCGCACGCCGACGTGGTGACCTCCACCACCCACAAGACCCTGCGCGGTCCGCGTGGCGGCATCATCCTGGCGCGCGCCAACGAGGAGCTTGAGAAAAAGTTCCAGTCGCTGGTGTTCCCCGGCACCCAGGGTGGCCCGCTGATGCACGTGATCGCAGCCAAGGCGGTGGCGTTCAAGGAGGCGCTGGAGCCCTCCTTCATCGACTACCAGAAGCAGGTGATCAAGAACGCCCAGGCGATGGCCAAGACGATGATGGCGCGCGGCTACAAGATTGTTTCGGGAGGCACCGAAAACCACCTGATGCTGATCGACCTGATTGGCCGTGAAGTCACCGGCAAGGACGCCGAGGCTGCGCTGGGCGCCGCCCACATCACCGTGAACAAGAACGCGGTGCCGGGCGACCCGCGCTCGCCGTTCGTCACGTCCGGCCTGCGCATCGGCACGCCGGCCGTCACCACCCGCGGCTACCGGGAGCCCGAGTGCGTGGCCTTGGCCAGCTGGATCTGCGACGTGCTGGACGCACCCACCGACGAGAACGTGATCGCCGGCGTGCGCGACAACGTGACCAAGCAGTGCCGCGCGTTCCCGGTGTACGGCTGACCGGCGCCGGATGCATTGCCCCTTCTGCCAGCACGAAGACACCCGCGTGATTGATTCGCGCGTGTCCGAGGACGGCAGCACCATCCGCCGGCGGCGTGAGTGCGAGAACTGCAGCGAGCGTTTCAACACCTTCGAAGTGGCCGAGCTCAAGCTGCCGGCCATTGTGAAGAGCGACGGGCGGCGCGAGAGCTTTGACGAGCGCAAGCTGCGCACCAGCTTCGACCGGGCGCTGCAGAAGCGGCCGGTGTCAGCCGAGCAGATCGATGGCGCGGTGCGGTCGGTGGTGCATTCGCTGCGGTTGAGCGGAGAGCGTGAGCTGGCGTCGCTGCGGGTGGGCGAGTTCGTGATGGGCGAGCTCAAGAAGCTCGACCAGGTGGCGTATGTGCGCTTTGCTTCCGTGTACCGGAAGTTCGAGGACGTGCAGGCGTTTCGTGAGGAAATCGAGCGCCTGGAGCGCGACCTGCCGGGACTGGAAGGACTGCAGCTGCCACTGCTGGAAGACACCGCGGACAAGGCCCGGCGGTGAACGCCGTGGCCGTTCGTTTCCTGGCCGAATTGCCCGGCCATGTGCCCACGCTGGCGGCTTGGCACCACGCGCAGTGGGGCCATCTTTATGCCGACTGGACCCCGGACGTGGCCACGGCCGAGCTGCACGACCACGCCACTCGCCGCGCCCTTCCCACCACGCTGCTGGCGATGGACGGCGACACGCTGCTCGGTTCGGTGAGCCTGGTGGAAGAAGACGCGCCGGAACTCAAGGACCAGGGTGATGCGTGGCTGGCGAGCCTGTACGTGGTGCCCGAAGCGCGCGGCCGCGGCCTGGGGCAGCAGCTGGTGCAGGCGTTGGTGGCGTTCGCGGCGGCGCAGAAGGTGGAGCGGCTGTGGCTGTTCACGCCGGAGCACGCGGCGTTCTACGCGCGCCTGGGCTGGCGTCCGCAGGGCCACGCAAAGCTGCGCGGCGTGGACGTGCAGCTGATGGATATCG
>JANNQY010000262.1:0-4309 GCA_031400995.1 Lysobacteraceae bacterium | reverse complement strand
GCATCGGCGACGTAGAGGTCGAGCTCAGCAAACTTAATATGTGGGTTGCGACTCAACCGATTCAATACCGCTGTCTCGCTGCCCCGCGGAAGGTCCACGATGCGCAGATTGCTGTTGCCGATACGGCGGCCGTTGCCAGCGCCGGTTTCCTTCAGGATATTGCCTAAGGCCGCCTCCGGCAGCCCGGCGCGCGGCATCACCAGGACCTGCCCCGGCGCAAAGGCCTCGCCGCTCCCCGGCCGGCCCTGCGCACTGGCAGGCGACGAAACGAAGGCCGCCGCGATCGCCACAGCGGCCAGCGCAAAGGGCGTTGCAGAAACTGGGCGGCGGTTCGAGAGGCGTGAGTAGCTGTGGATGCGCATGCGGGTTCCGATGAGTTCCGGGCGCAATCCCCTGACCGGGAGCCGCCAAGCGCATCCGCAACCCGCCGGCTGCAGGGCGCAGTCGCGTTCGCGGACATCAATCTGGCAGTCCTGCCGTCCTGGGGCTCGCGCCCTGTAGACCGTTGACTTTGCGTGTCGCGCTTTCGCGCGACTTGCCCTTTTCAGATGTGGTTCATCGGCATTGCAGGAAGACAGAACTGCTATCGCTGTTTGCACGCCGAGAGAGCACTTGCATCTTATCGGCGGTTACAGCAGATCGAGGGCGCCAGGTCGGTAAGTGTGTTCGCGGAAGTGTTGTCCTTTGTGAGCCCCAGGCACTACTTCACGCGCAAAGTACACATCGCGACCAGCAGGGCCAGCAGGAGCGATGTGCGCGGCGCATCGAGCACGCTACTGACGAGGCCCACACAAAGCAGACCGCATAGCGCGGCGGCGATGAAAGGCCCGCCACTGCCCAGGCTTTCAGGCCGGCGCAGCACGGGCAGCAGGGCCGCAGCTGCCAGCCCGCCCAGCAGCAGCAGGCCCAGCAGGCCGCGTTCCACCAGCAGTTCCACGGCCAGGTTGTCGATGTGCCAGGGCAGGAAGTAGCTTTGGGCGGCGGGCAGCCAATGCGCCAGACCCGCTGTGAAGTCGCCATTGGCCAGCAGGGGTTCGTCTTGTGTACTGCGCAGCGCCAGGTTGTCTATGTCAACCTGCGCGCCCGCGGTGAGCACCGACAGTGTGAGCACCGCTTGCCGCGGCGCGAACCAGTGGCCCGCCTTGAGCGGCGGGCCGGTCAAGTCGATTTGCTGCCGCTGCCAGGCTTCGGCCTCGGCATTCGCAGGCCGTAGGCGCAGGAGGCGGTTCTGGCAGGCGCGGTCATACAGCAGGTGCGATTCGCAGACGCGCACGAACACGTCGGCCGGTTGCTCGCTGCGCCAGTCCAGGCCGAACCGGTAGCCGGGGCGCAGCGCAACGCGCTGGGTCACGCCGTGGCGGCCGCCCAAGCTGGGGCGGCTGAGCGGGCCTGTGACCCGAACGTGGCCCCCGCCCTGTTCTTCGCCCTGCCACCGGACTTGGCCCGAGAACTCACCGCGCGGCGCAAAGCGGCTGTAGTGCGACGGCAGCCGGCCCAGGCCAAGCCCGACCAGCCAGTCGGTGGGCCCCTGAAGCAGCGCTATGCCGCGAGCCCAATGGGCGGTGCGGCTTTCGTAATCGACCGCACTTTTTGCGATGCGCGAGCTCATGAACGAATCCGGCCCGAGCATGATCACGGCTTCGAAGATCAAGGCCAGCACCAGGAGCCCAGCGGCCAAGCTGCGTTGCCGCCGCACGGCACGCGTGCGCCAACGCAGCCAGAACGCGGCACCCAGCGCCACCACGGCAACCAGCGCGGCGCCGTAGCCCCAATCGTCGAGCACCAGGGCCAGCAGCATGGCCGCGCCGAAGACGAAGGCCACCCCACGCGCCGCAGGCCACCAGTGGCGCACTTGGGTCGCCGGCAGCAACAGGCCGAGGACCAGCAATGCAGTGGCTACACCCAAATACGCGCCGCGGGAGAACGTGGTCATGCAGGCGTAGGCCCAAAGCAGCGCGAACAGCGCCGCAGCCAGCCACGCCCCCTTTGAGCGCGCGGCCCAGAGTGCCCACGCCACGAACGGAGTACACAGGACGACGTAAGCATCGATGGCCGCGCCGCCCACGTGCATCTCCCAGAACAGGCCCACCGTGCGGTAGGGCGACAAGAGGTTGCGCAGGCCCGGGTACGCGGCGCGCTCCCACAGCACGGCCAGGGTGAGCACGGCGGCGCCGGCCAGCATGCCGAGCGCAAAGTGGCGGAACGCGCGCTCCCGGTCCGCCTGCCACGCGAGACGCAGCAACGGCAGCAGCAGCAGTGCGTGAAAGAAGCTCTTGGCCACGCGCAGGCTGTTCAGCGGCTCGGTGTAGCCCTGAAACCAGCCGAAGCTCCAGCCGCCAGCATCCGCCACGCCGCGCCAAAGGCCGATACCAGTGAACAGCGCAAGCGCCAGCACGGTGGCGTGGCCGCGGCCCGAAAGGGCGGGTGGGCGCTCTTCAGCGTGCCAGGCTATCCGTGCGTAGCCCGCGGCCACCGTGCCCAGCAGGAAGATGTCAAGTTCCTCGACACCGATCCACCCCGACCAGGGCGAGAAGTTCAGCGCCGGCAGGCACGCCGGCAGCACGAACAGCCACGCCGATGGCACGCGGTAGGCAAACGCCACCCAAGCAACGAGCAGCATGAAGGCGAGGCCAGGCCACAGCGGGTGATTCGCAGCGATGAAGCCGCCCGCAGCCAGCGCCCCCAGCGCTGCGGCAGCCCACGCGATCCGTTCGATGGGCAGGGGGTGGTCGGGCTGCGGCATTGAATTCGACCGCGAAGCGCGACAACTGCCGACCCTGCGCGTCACGCTTGCGCGACGCAGCGGCGCAGGTCTTTCACCAGAATAAACAGGTGCAATGGGTCCGTCGGGGCGTCAATGAAATCAAAGCGCCGGCAGAAGCTACGGGCTTGCTCATCCTTGGCGTGTACTGCCAGGGCCCTGATGCCGGCAATGTCGGCGGCCGCCACTGTGCGCCGCATGGCGTCCTTGAGCAATCCGGCGCCGAGGCCACGGCCCTGCCATGCCAACCCGACGCCAAGGCGGGCCAGCAGCATCAGCGGAACGGGATAGCGGGCCAGCCCTTTCGTCAAGCGCGCCGGGGCGTCTTCGCAGCGCACCTCGCCAACCACCAACGTGTAGAAGCCCGCGACGGCCTCATCGGCCAGGCCGACATAGGTTTGTGCAGCATGGGCCTGCTGATTGGCCCAGGCAAACCGGCTGAGGAAGCGGTTGAGCACAGGCTGCCCGCAATCGAATGCGTCAACGGCATGCAGCCGCGACAGCTTCTCGATCCGCAGGGCTGTCACTTGGCCGGGCTGCTTTCAAACGCGCTCGGGCGCTTGAACAATGCATCGACGCGTGGCAGTGCCCGGGGTTCGGCGTCGAGCGCGGCCATGAAGGCCTGCCACTTCTCTGCGGTGAGGCCGAAGTGGCGCCGCTGGGCGAGAGTTTCTTCAGCGCGGGCCAGCGCGCTGTCAAGCACAAACTCGCTGACTGAGCGGCGGTCGGCCGCCGCTGCCGCCGCAAGGGCCTGCTTGGCAGCCGGGGTGAGCCGCAAGTCGAGCTTTTCGGAACGGGTCGATGGTGCCGGCATGGCGAGCCTCCTTGTAGCGCAGGGAATGTAGCAGCAATGCCAGACAATGTCATGACAACCTGGCCGCGTGTTCACCCGCAACCGATCAAGCCCGAGGGGATTGCCCTTTGCGTTGCGGCCGGCCCGCGTGCGATGCTTGCAACCATGCTGGACAGCCCACTCAAGACGCCGCCGCGCCGTCGCATCCTGTTGTGGGCCGGCGGCGCCGTGCTGGCGCTGGCCCTGGCGAGCGCGCTGGCGCTGGCGGCCTACCTGGTCCGGGGTGAGCGCTGGGCCAGCGTGGTCGAGCGCACACCGATGGAGCTGGTGCGCTACTCTGAGCGCCGCCTCGAGGGGCACCCCAAGCTGCAGAGGCTGTTCGGGCCAGCGCTGGACGCTGTGCGGCGCAGCCAGGAACGCGAGCCACCGGCCAACCTGCCAACGCTCGGCAAGGGCCAGCGGCCGCACGCTTTGGTCGCGGCGGGATACGACAACGCGGGGCGCCCGCGGGCTTCTTCGGGCGCCGCAGCCGCCGCCGCAGCCGCGCGTGCAACGACGCTGCTGACCAACGTAGACGAGCTACGGCAGGCCATGGCCTCCGCCTTGCCCGGGCAGGTGCTGGAGCTGGCGCCCGGCACCTATGCCTTGCAGCAGACCCTGACGACAGGCCACGCCGGGCTGGCGGCGCAGCCGATCGTGCTGCGGGCGGCCAAGCCGGGCAGCGTCGAGATCGTGGTCACCGCCTTGCAGGCGGT
>JANNQY010000261.1:0-11467 GCA_031400995.1 Lysobacteraceae bacterium | reverse complement strand
CAGCGGCGGCGGCTTCCGCAGCAGCGGCTTCGGCAGCGGCAAACTCGGCGGCGGCTTCTACAGCAGCAGCCTCAGCAGCCGCTGCGGAAGCCGCCGCCGCGTGTTATGACGCGTCTTAATCCGCTGCCGCGGAAGCCGCCGCTGCGGAGTTTGCTGCTGCCGAAGCCGCTGCTGCGGAAGCCGCCGCCGCCGAGTTTGCTGCTGCCGAAGCCGCGGCCGCGGAAGCCGCCGCCGCCGAGTTTGCCGCTGCCGAAGCCGCTGCTGCGGAAGCCGCCGCTGCCGAGTTTGCCGCTGCCGAAGCCGCTGCTGCGGAAGCCGCCGCTGCTGAGTTGGCCGCCGCCGCCGAACAAGAAGCCGAAGCTGCCGCGCAAGCTGCGGCTGCAGAAGCTGCCGCCATCGCGTCCGCCGCTGCGTTTGCTGCTGCGGATGTCGCGCTGGTTGACGACTTCGGTGGTTTGAGCGACGAAGAGCTGGACGCATTGACCTCGCCCCAGGGTTTCGCCGATGAGTCGGTGCAGCCTGAGGTGGCGGACACGGCGCTGGAAACCCAGGAACTGGCTTCGCTGCCCGAGGCCGCGCCGGCCCTGCAGGTGCCGCTGGCCCTGGATCCCGACGACCCGGACGCCGCGCTCGACACCAGCGACATCGACACCGAGCTGCTGGACATCTTCCTGGAAGAGTCGGGCGACCTGCTTGACCATTCCGACAGCCTGCTGGCCGAATTGCGCGACAAGCCCGCGGACCGCGAGTTGGTGGTTGGCCTGCAGCGCGACCTGCACACCCTCAAGGGCGGCGCCCGCATGGCGGGCATCTTCGCCATCGGCGAGCTGGGCCATGCCATGGAGTCCCTGCTCGAGGTGGTCGCCGAAGGCCGCCGCGAGCTCGACCAGACCGGTGTGGTGGTGCTTGAGCGCGCGTTCGATCGCCTGCACGGCATGGTCACCCGCGTCGCCGATCGCAAGGCCATCGTGCTGCCGGCCAACCTCATTGGCCAGATCGATGCCCTGGCCAAGGGCCGCAAGCTGGCCGCAGTGACGGCGAGCACGCCGGCGGCGGAACCCACCGAGCGCTCGGCCACCACCACCGCGCTGGATCGCAAGGCCGCCGCGGACGAAGCCGCTGCCGTCGATCGCCAGACCGCTGCGCCGCGCACCGGCGCGGCCAACGAGATGGCGCCGCTGTCCGCGCCCATCGAAAGCCTGGCCGAAGTGGACGACGGCACCGGCGTGCGTGCACCGCAGGAGCAGGTGCGCATCCGTGCCGACCTGCTCGACCGCCTGGTGAACTACGCCGGCGAGGTTGCCATCTACCGCGCCCGCCTGGAGCAGCAGCTCGGTGCGTTCCGCTCCAACCTCGGCGAGTTGGGCCAGACCACCACGCGTCTGCGCGAGCAGCTTCGCAAGCTCGACATTGAAACCGAAGCGCAAATCGTTGCCCGCTACCAGCGCGAAGGCGACACCGGCGACGAGACGTTTGATCCGCTCGAACTCGATCGTTTCACTACCCAGCAGCAGCTGTCGCGCTCGCTGGCGGAGTCCGCAGCCGACCTGGTGAGCCTGCAGGGCTCGCTGGACGACCTCACCCGCCAGTACGAAACCCTGCTGCTGCAGCAGTCGCGAGTCAGCTCGGACCTGCAGGAAGGCCTGATGCGCACGCGCATGGTGCCCTTCGATGCGCTGGTGCCGCGCCTGCGCCGCGTGTTGCGCCAGTCGGGCAGCGATACTGGCAAGCAGGTGAACCTGAAGGTGGACGGTGCCGCCGGCGAAATGGACCGCAACGTCCTGGACCGCATGACTGCGCCGCTGGAGCACATGCTGCGCAATGCCGTCGCGCACGGCCTGGAAACCCCGGCCGACCGCCGCAAGGCGCGCAAGCCCGATGAAGGCACCGTGCGCATCCAGGTGCAGCGCGAAGGTTCGGAAGTGGTGCTCAAGGTCACTGACGACGGCCGCGGCCTGGACAAGGACGCGATCCGCCGCAAGGCCATCGAGCGCGGCCTGCTCAAGCCCGAGGCCGAGGTCTCCGACGCCATCCTGTATGGCTTCATCCTGGAGACCGGGTTCTCCACCGCTGAAGTGGTCAGTTCCCTGGCCGGCCGCGGCGTCGGCATGGACGTGGTCTACAGCGAAATCCGCCAACTTGGCGGCTCGCTCAACATCGAGTCCGCGGTCGGCGTGGGCAGCACCTTCATCATCCGGCTGCCGTTCACGCTGGCGGTTACCCAGGCGGTGTTCGTCAAGATTGGCGACGCCAGCTTCGCGGTGCCCATCGCCTCGGTGCAGGGCGTGGGTCGCATGGGACGTGCCGACCTGGACAAGCAGCTGGCCACCGACACCCCCACCTTCATGTATGCCGGCGAGTCCTACGCCATCCATGACCTGGGCCGTCTGATCGGCCACGCGCCTGCCAAGGCCCAGGACAGCCTGCAGATGCCGCTGCTGCTCGCACGTTCGGGCGACCTGCGCGCCGCCATCTGCATCGACCAGGTGCTGGGCAGCAAGGAAATCGTGGTCAAGCCGGTGGGCCCGCAGGTGAACTCCATCCCGGGCATCTTCGGCGCCACCATCATGGGCGATGGCGGCGTGGTGGTTATCCTCGACGTTGCCCCGCTGGTGCGCCGCCAGGTCATCATCGATCGCGATGCCGTGGTGGTCGCGCCGGCACCGGCGGCCCCGGTGCGCCGCATCCCGGCCGTTATGGTGGTGGATGACTCGATCACCATGCGCAAGGTGACCGGCCGCGTGCTGGAGCGTCACAACATGGAAGTGTTGACGGCCAAGGACGGTATCGACGCCATCGAGAAAATGGCCGAGCGCGTGCCCGACTTGATGCTGCTCGACATCGAGATGCCGCGCATGGACGGCTACGAGTTGGCGCAGAACATGAAGTCCGACCCGCGCCTGAAGGACGTGCCGATCATCATGATCACCTCGCGTACCGGCGAGAAGCATCGCCAGCGCGCCTTCGACCTGGGCGTCAACCGCTACCTGGGCAAGCCGTACCAGGAAGTGGAGCTGATGCGTAACGTGTTCGAGATGCTGGGCGTGGAGCCTGCCAATGCTTGAAGCATCGGTCCGCGTCGCGCTGCTGGCCCGCCAGGGCGATGCGCGCGACCAGCTCCGGCGCGCGCTGGCCGAACTGGGCGCGCAGCTGGTGGCTGAGGGTGATCCGGCCGAACTGGACCCGGGCACCGTGGCCGGTGAAAACCCGAGCGTGGTGCTGGTGAGCCTGGAGCCGGCGCTGGAGGATTCTCTGGCGCGTTTCGAGGACCTGCTGGCGGCGCCCGGCATCGACGTGATCTATGACGACGCCGAAGTCACCCGCTCGCTGGACGGCTGGGACTTGGCGCGCTGGGCGCGCCACCTGGCGGCCAAACTGGTGGGTAGTGACCTGCTGCCGCCAGCGCCCGGGGGCGCCGACCATCTGCCCGAACTTGAACTCTCGCTCGAGCCTGGGGCACCGCCGACGCCCGCGCAGGAAATGGCCGGCGAAAAACTCGAAGACTACGCCGCCGAATCGCTGGACTTGTCGGAATGGGTGCCGAGCGAGCCGTCGCTGGCCGGGCTGCCCATGCCGGAGGCGCCGGAGGCCGCGGACGCCGTGGCCCTGGACGACGACGCGATGGATCTTGACCTGGATCTGGGCGACTTGGAGCAGGCGCTCGGCCGGATCGAGAGCGACGCGCCCGCTTCGCTGCCCACTTTCAGCGCCGAGGAAGACTTACTGGAGTTCGATCCCAGTCTCCTGGACATTGATCTCTCGGCCTTGCCCGAAGAGGGTGGCCGACTGCCCACCCTGCGTGACGCCGACCTGCCCGAACTGGCGACCGAAGAACTGGCGCTGGCGGACCTTGATTTGGACGAGCCCCCAATAAAATTTTCGTCGTATGACGACGAGGAGTTGGCCGCAGTGGCTGACTTGGACGATGACGTTGCGGCGCTTGCTGCGCAGCTGGACGCCTACGAAGGGCAGGACCACGGCGCTGCTCCCGCTGAACCGGATTTCACCGGCGCACGCGCGGACGCGGTTACGCCACCGCCCGTACCATCGCAGTCGCAGTCGCCTGCCGCCCCGCCAAGCTTGGCCGGTGCTGGTTTCGGGTCGCTGGAGCTGCTGCCCATGGACGCTGATATCGCGTCCGCCCCGGCCGCCGTCGAGCCGGTGACAGCGGCCGCGCCGGCGCCGGTGCTGAGTCGGTCCAGCCACCTGAGCCTGGCCGAGGAGGGCGCCACTGGTAATGGCACCACCGCAGCCGGCGCGCTGCTGATCATCGCCGGACTCGGCGGCCCCGATGCCGTGCGTCAGGTGCTGGCCGCGCTGCCGCCCACGCTGCCGCTGCCGGTGCTGCTTTACCAGCATCTGGACACCGGAAAACATGACCGGCTGATGGGTCAGCTGGCGAAAGCCAGCAAGATGCCGCTTGACCTCGCTGCCGAGGACAAGTTGGCATTTTCTGGGCGCGTTTCGGTGCTTCCGCCCACCACGGGTGTCCACTACAGCGACGGAAGTTTTCGCTTCATTCGCGCCATTTCACTCGCCCAGGTGGTGTCGGCCATGCCGGCAGCCGATAGCGGCGTTCTGGTGCTCAGCGGTGCCGACCCGGCCGTGGTGCCGGCGGTACTGGCGCTGCAGGCCGCCGGGGCGCTGGTCCTGGCCCAGGATCCGGCCTCCTGTTTCGATCCTGTGGCTGCCAAGGCCGCCATCGCTGCGGGTGCGCCCTCGGCGGCGCCCAGCGAACTGGCGCGCCTGGTCAACGAGCGCTGGCCATGATTACGCGGCAACCCAGCAAAGATTTCGGAGTACAGCCATGAATGCCCAGCGCGATATCCGCGGCGTGTTGATCACCGTCACCCAGGGCCGGCTGCTGCTGCCCAACGCCAGCGTGGCCGAGGTGATCACCTTCTCCGATCCTGAAGTGGTGGCCAATGCGCCCGACTGGCTGCTCGGGCGCGTGCGCTGGCGCGGCTGGCGGCTGCCGCTGATGTCGTTCTCGCGATTGGCCGGCTGGTCCAACGAGGATGGCCAACTGGGCGCCAAGGTCGCTGTGCTCAAAGCGCTGGGCGGCGACCCCAAGATGCCGTTCTTCGCCGTGTTATCCCAAGGGTTCCCGCGGTTGGTGACAGTGGCAACGTCAGCCCTGGTGCAGTCGCACGATCTCAAGCAGCTGCCCCTGGGCGTGCACTCGCGCGTCACCTTGAACGACGATCCGGCCGTGGTGCCCGACCTGATGAGCATCGAGCTGCTGATCCAGAAGGCCTTGGCTCGCGCCGCCTGAGAGCCGCGCGTTCAGCCCGCCAGATCGCCGTACAGCGCCTGCAGTGCCGCTACGGCCGCCAGCCCGGCAGTTTCGGTGCGCAGGATGCGCGGACCCAGCCGTAACCCGCGGAAACCGGCCGCCCGCAGCGTGGCCAGGTCGCGCTCGGACAGCCCCCCTTCTGGACCGACCACCAATGCCACGCGCACGCCCGGCGGCAGCGCCAAGGCACGTAGCTCCAACTCGCCGTGCGGATCCAGCGCCAGCTTGAGTCCGGCGGTTTCGGCCGCGGCATAACTGGCCAAGGGCTGGGGCTCGCGCAATGCGGGCAGCACGGCGCGGCCACTTTGCTCGCACGCCGCCGCCACCACGCCCTGCCAGTGCGCCATGCGCTTGCCCGCGCGCTCGGCGTCCAGCTTCACTTCGGTGCGCTCGGTCAACACCGGCGCGAAGGCGCAGGCGCCCAGTTCGGTGGCTTTCTGCAGCACCAGATCCATCTTTTCGCCGCGGGCCAGTCCTTGCGCCAGGGTGATATGCAGGGCGGATTCGCGCGGCACGGCGAGCTGTTCGAGTATCTCCACCTCGGCGCCGCGCTTGGCGGCGCTGAGCAGCCGCGCGCGGTAGTCGTGGCCATCGCCGTTGAACAGCGTCACCTCATCGCCCGGCGCCAGCCGCAGCACGCGCAGCAGATGCACGCTGCTGTCCTCGGGCAACGGCAGCCGCTGGCCAACCGCCAAGGGCAGGTTCACGTGGCTGCGGATGGTTCTCATGGCCGCGTCGCCTCCTCGATGGCCGATGCCGTTACCCGGGCCAAGTGGGTGAGCTCCTGCTCGCCCACGCAGTAGGGCGGCATCCAGTACAGCACGTCGCCCAGCGGCCGCAGCAGCACGCCCTGCGCCAAAGCGTGCCGGTACGCGCGGAGCCCGCGGCGGTCGGCGGCGGGGTAGGGCGTGCGCATGCGCGCGTCGGCCACCAATTCGAATGCCACGATCATGCCGGTCTGGCGCAGAGGCGCCACGTTGCGATGCGCGGCCAGCGGGGCTGCCAGGGCTGCCATGCGTGCCGCGGTGGCGCGGTTGCGCGCCAGGATGTCGTCACTCTCGAAGATGGCCAGCGAAGCCAGCGCCGCGGCGCAGCCCAGCGGGTTGCCGGTGTAACTGTGCGAGTGCAGGAAGGCGCGCTCGCGCGAGTCGTCCAGGAATGCGTCATACACCGCCGCCGTGGTCAGCACCGCCGACATCGGCAGGAAGCCGCCGGTGAGGCCCTTGGACAGGCACAGGAAATCGGGCGATATGCCGGCCTGTTCGCAGGCGAACAGGGTGCCGGTGCGGCCGAACCCCACCGCGATCTCGTCGGCAATCAAGTGCGCACCGTGCGCGGTGCAGATTTCCCGGGCGCGGCGCAGGTAGGCCGGATGGTGCATGCGCATGCCGCCCGCGCACTGCACCAGCGGCTCCAGGATCAGTGCGCAGACGCTGCCCTCGTTGGCGGCGAAGACGTCCTGCAGTTGGTCGGCCCGGCGCAGCGCGCAGGCTTCGGGACTCTCGCCGGGCTCGGCGTCGTAGGCGTCGGGCGAGGGGGCGAACAGCGGCTCCAGCAGCAGCGGCGCATAGACGCGCCGATACAGCGGGATGTCGCCCATGGACAGCGCGCCCAGGGTTTCACCGTGGTAGCCGTTGCCCAGCGCGATGAAGCGCGTGCGCCGGATATCGCCGCGGTTGGCGTGGCTGTGGAAGCTCATCTTGAGCGCGATTTCCACCGCCGCCGAGCCGTTGTCGCCGTAGAAAACCCGCACCAGTCCCGGCGGCGCCTTGGCAACCAGCGCCTCGGCCAGCGCCAGACCCGGCGCATGCGAGAAGCCGGCATAGATCACATGCTCCAGCTCGTGCGCCTGGCGGGCGATGGCGTCGGCAATCCGCGGCTCGGCGTGGCCGAACAGATTGGTCCACCAACTGCTCACCGCGTCGAGGTAACGCTGGCCGTCCACGCCTTCGAGCCAGGCGCCGCGGCCGCGACGGATGGGCACCAGCGGCAGCGTGTCGGGGTGTTCGCGCATCTGCGTGCACGGATGCCAGACAACGGCGAGGTCGCGGTCACGCCAAGCTTGCGCCTCGGCAGCGAGCGGGTCGCGGGCAGGGGGTGTAGTCATGCCGTGATGATCCGTGCCCCGGCCCGGTCTGTCCACGGCGGTGCGCAATGCGCCATGTAGAATCGGCCCATGTCTTACCCCAACGACCCACCGGATCCCGGCGCCTCGCTGCGCCCGCTCCCGATCGTCCACGCCACCGAGCAGCAGGACGTCGGCGGCAGTCGCCGCGAGCTGCTGGACCTGGAGTTCAGTAATGGCGAGCGCCGCCGCTACCACCGCGTCCACAGCGTTGGCCATGGCTCGGTGATCATCGCCGCCATTCCTGACCGCGACACGGTGCTGCTGGTGCGGGAGTACGCCGCGGGCACGCACCGCTACGAGCTGGGCCTGCCCAAGGGCCGCATGGATGCCGGCGAAACCGCCCTGGACGCCGCCAACCGCGAGCTGAAGGAAGAAGTGGGCATGGGTGCGCGCAAGCTCACCCGCCTGCGGGCCATCACGCTGGCGCCGGGCTACATGACCCACGAAATCCAGCTGGTGTTGGCCGAAGACCTGTATCCCGAACGCTTGCCAGGCGACGAGCCTGAGCCGCTGGAAGTGGTGCCGTGGCGTTTGGATCGTCTGGATGAGCTGATGCTGCGCGACGATTGTTCGGAGGGTCGTTCGCTGGCAGCGCTGTTCATCGTGCGCGAACTGCTGGCGGCCCGCCGGTGAACGCTTGGCGCGAGGCCTGCATCGAACTCTCACTGGCGGCGGGCGCCGCCATCCTGGCCGTGTATGCGAAGGATTTCGAAGTGATCGGCAAGGCCGACGCTTCGCCGCTGACCGAGGCCGACCTGGCTTCGCACCGTCTTATCGTCGCCGGGCTGCGGGCGCTGACGCCGCAAATCCCGGTGCTGAGCGAAGAGGCCGCGGACGTGCCTTGGTCCGAGCGCCGCACGTGGACCCGCTATTGGCTGGTGGACCCGCTGGATGGCACCCGCGAATTCGTGAAGAAGAACGGCGAGTTCACCGTCAACATCGCGCTGATTGATCGCGGCCGGCCGGTGCTGGGCGTGGTCTACGCGCCGGTCTTCGACTACTTGCTGCATGCGCTGGCCGGCGAGGGCGCCTTCCTGCGCCAAGCCGGGCAAGATATCGCCGTGCAGGTGCGGCAGCCGGCGACGCTGCCGCTGCACGTCGCCGCCAGCCGCTCGCACCTGGACCCGCGCACGGCGGCGTTCCTTGAGCGCATTGGCGACGCCGAACGCCACGGCTTGGGCTCGTCACTGAAGTTCTGCCGGATCGCCGAGGGCCGCATCGATCTCTATCCGCGCTTCGGGCCCACCAGCGAATGGGACACGGCAGCCGCACAGTGCGTGCTGGAGGCCGCCGGTGGCGCGGTGCTGCGCCTGGACGGCACGCCCCTGGATTACAACGCCAAGGAGTCACTGCTGAACCCCGATTTCATCGCCGTGGGCGACCGCTCGCTGCCGTGGCAGGACTGGCTCGGGGACGCGGCGCATGGCTGAGATAAGCGAACTGCTGGCCATCATGGCGCGCCTGCGCGATCCCGAGCGCGGCTGCCCGTGGGATGTGAAGCAGGACTTCGCCTCGGTTGCTCCTTACACCGTGGAGGAAGCCTACGAAGTGGCCGACGCCATCCAACGCGGCGACATGGCGGATTTGCGCGACGAACTGGGCGACCTGCTGCTGCAGGTGGTCTTCCACGCCCGGATGGCGCAGGAAGCCGGCCATTTCGAGTTTGCCGACGTGGTGGCGGCGATCAACGACAAGATGGTCCGGCGCCATCCGCATGTGTTCGGCGATGTCGCCGCACAGGCCGACGCCGAGGCGCAGCTGGCCAACTGGGAAGACCTCAAGCGGCAGGAGCGCCTGGCGCGCGGCGAGGCCGACACCAGTGCGCTGGCGGGAATCGCCCGTGGGCTGCCGGAGTGGCAGCGCGCAGTGAAGCTGCAGAAGCGCGGCGCCACGGTTGGCTTCGACTGGCCCGGGCCGACCCCGGTGATTGCCAAGTTGCACGAAGAAATCGAGGAAGTGCGGGTGGAGTTCGACGCTGTGGCGGCCGGTGATCCTGCTGCCCGCGACCGGCTGGAAGACGAGTTGGGCGACGTGCTGTTCGTGGTGGCCAACCTCACCCGCCACGCCAAGGTCGATTTCGGCGCGGCGCTGCGCCGCGCCAACCACAAGTTCGAACGTCGCTTCCGGCGGATGGAGCAACTGGCGCAGGCCGAGGGGCTGACGCTGGAGTCGCTGGACCTGGCGGCCCAGGACGCCTATTGGAACCGGGCCAAGGCCGAGGAAAAAGCCGGGCTGCTGCCCTTTGCGCCGATTTGAGCCAGAATCAGCCCAGTCCCTGCGGAGCAAGCCCGATGAGCCAGGCCTTCGGAAGTTTCAGCGAGTTTTACCCCTTCTACCTCGCCGAGCACGCCAATCGCACCTGTCGGCAGCTGCACTTCGTGGGCAGCTGCATGGCCCTGGGCTTCCTTGCGGCGGCGCTGGTATTGGGCAGCGCCTGGTGGCTGCTGGCGGCTTTCGTCAGCGGTTATGCGTTTGCCTGGGTGGGGCATTTCTTTTTCGAGCACAACAAGCCCGCCACCTTCAAATACCCGTTCTATTCTTTTGCCGGGGATTGGGTGATGTTCAAAGACATGTTGACCGGCAAGATCCGGCTCTGACCCGCCCGTCGCGGCAGCTTCACGCTGGAATCACCGGGGTCGGCGGTATTCTTCACAAACCTGAAGACCCCCTCTTCGGCATCGGAGACCCCCATGCGACGCGATGACCCTGCTGGCCTGATCCTGGTTGTGGAAGACAACCGCAACCTGTCCGAGATGGTCGGCGAATACTTGGAATCGAAGGGCTTTGGCGTGGACTACGCCGGCGACGGCATGGATGGCTACCGCCTGGCCGTGGACAACAGCTACGACGTGATCGTGCTCGACCTGATGCTGCCGCGCCTGGATGGCGTTGAAGTTTGCCGTCGGCTGCGCAACGAGGCCAAGAAATCCACCCCAGTGCTGATGCTCACCGCGCGCGACACCCTCAACGACAAAGTAAACGGCCTGGAAGCTGGCGCCGACGATTACCTGGTGAAGCCCTTTGCCATCCAGGAACTCGAGGCCCGCGTGCGCGCGCTGATCCGCCGCGACCGCCGCCAGGTGAGCGCCGAAGTGCTCAAGGTGGCCGACCTGGTGCTCGACACCGCCAGCCTGCGCGTCACCCGCGCCGGCCAGGAGCTCGCGCTCTCGCCCATCGGCCTGCGCCTGCTCACCATCCTGATGCGCGAGTCGCCGCGGGTGGTGACCCGCCGCGACATCGAGCGCGAGATCTGGGGCGACGGCCTGCCCGATTCCGACACCCTGCGTAGCCACCTGTACAACCTGCGCAAGGCTATCGACCGGCCGTTCGAGCGGCCGCTGCTGCACACGGTGCAGACCGCGGGCTATCGCATCGCCGACCTCGATATGCCGCCGGCCGGCTGAGCCGCTGTCGCTGATGTCGAACGCGCGCACCGGACTACGGCGCAAGATTTGGGTGGCCTTCATCCTGCAGGCCGCCTCGATTAGTTTTGCGGCGGTGCTGGGCGTCTATGGCGCTTCGGCGGTGCTCAAGCACGTACTGATCCAGCGCGCGCTGCAGGAAGAGGCCGGACACTATTGGCAGCGGATGCAGGCCGATGCCCAGGCCCAGGTGCCCGACACTTACAACATGACTGGCTTCCTGGTGCCCGCCGGCGGCAGCAAGGCCGCGCTGCCTGATCCGCTGAAGCCGCTGGCCGTGGGCTTCCACAGCCTGCCGCGTTCCCAGGGTGGCTCATTGGTGCTGGTGGAGGAGGACGACAACGGCCACTTCCTGTACCTGCTGTTCAAGCAGGAACAGGTGGACAGCCTGGCGTTCTGGTTCGGCATGGCGCCGCTGGCCATCGTGCTGGTGGTTATCTACGTGATCGCGTGGTCCACCTATCGCACCTCGAAGCGCGCCGTTTCGCCGGTGATCTGGCTGGCCGGGCAGGTGCAGCGCTGGGACCCCAAGCGGCCTGAGGCCAGCGCGCTGCGGCCGGAGAACCTGCCGCTGGACGTGGAGGGTGAAACCCTGGTGCTGGCATCGTCCCTGCATGATTT
>JANNQY010000260.1:0-7926 GCA_031400995.1 Lysobacteraceae bacterium | reverse complement strand
TGGCCTCACAGGCCGACCAGCTGGACCGCGAGCGCGACCAGATCATGATCGAATCCAGCCGCCGCGAGGCCGAGCAAGCCCGCCGCGAGGCCGACCGCCTGAGCCTGCAGAGCCTGGCCCGCGAGGAAGCCGCGCAGCGCCAGTACGAGGCCACCACGGTGGCCCTGGAAGCGGCCGGCGCCGAAACCGCCCAGGCACGCAAGTTGGCCCAGGCCCGCGGGCGCGAAACCGAACTGGCCCGCAAGGAGGCCGAACTGGCCGCCACGGTTGCCGCTGATGACATCACCGACGCCGTACCGCCGCCGATGCGCCGCGAGGGCGGGGCGGACGTGTACACGCTGGCTGGCAGCGCCTTCAGCAGCGGCAGCGCCAGTCTTACAGCGCCGGCCCAGGCCAGCCTGCGTGCTTTGGCCAGGCAGCTGCGCGGCGGCGGCGAGAGCATCAGCATCCAGGGCCACACCGACAGCCAGGGCAAGGATTCGGCCAACCTGGCGCTGTCGGAAAAACGCGCCGAGGCAGTGCGTCGCGTGCTCGAGGATGCCGGCCTGCCTGGTGGCCGCCTCCAGGCCAGCGGCTTGGGCGCAACCGCACCGGTCGCCGACAACCAGAGCGGCGACGGCCGCGCACGCAACCGACGAGTCGAAATCATCGTAAATTGATATTCGGATCAATCACTTGTTGAACTTACCGAATTTTTCACATTCATAAGTGATTGAATCCTAAGGCCTGCCGCTCGCCCTCCCAAGCCCCCGTTCGGCGGGGGCTTCTGTTTGATTATCAGCGGCTTATCGAAAGGCTTGCGGCCCTAAAAAGGGCGGAGTAGGTTCGAACTCCCGGAGGCTTGCTGCCCTCGGGACCACCGAGCCAGGCCGATGAAAGCAGACCCCGCCTCCGCCGACAGCGACGCATCCCACACCGGGGCGTGCGTCGGGTCTTGGGGCGCCGCCCGCGTAAGCGACCTGACCTTTGTCTCAATCCGCCACGCCCTGACCTTCGCCGGTTGGGGCGTTTGCGTTTATGGAGGAGGTCAATCCGATGTTTGAAGGGCAACCGCAAAACGAAGTGGACGCGTTGATGAAGAACGATCCGGAATTCAGGCAGCTCTACCACCGGCACCGGGAGTTGGACAAACAGGTACTGGACGCCGAGTTGGGCGTGCTGCCGCTGGACGACACCACGCTGGTGAAAATGAAAAAGGAAAAGTTGAACGCCAAGGACCGCCTCACCCGGATGTTCGACCGGCGCAAGCATTGATTCACGGCTGCGGCGGCGGCGGCCCACCACGTCGGGTCGCCGCCGCCCGCACTTGATCCCCCAGGCCCGCCCCGCAACGGGGCCGGCCCAGCCCGGTGCCCGCGGCAGGGCTGCTAGAATCAGGCCCCCGGTGCACGTCACCGCTTGTCCTATCCCCCATGTCGGTTCACCAAAACGTCCTTGAACTGATCGGCGAGACTCCCATCGTGCAGGCCCAGCACCTGGACACGGGCCTGTGCCAGCTCTACCTCAAGCTCGAGTGCATGAACCCCGGCGGCTCCATCAAGGACCGCATCGGCCTGAAGATGATCGAGGCCGCCGAATCCCGCGGCGAACTGCAGCCCGGCGCCACGTTGGTGGAAGGCACCGCCGGCAACACCGGCATTGGCCTGGCCTTGGTCGCCCAGCAGAAGGGCTACAAGCTGCTGCTGGTCGTGCCCGACAAGATGAGCCGGGAAAAAATCTTCAACCTGCGCGCCATGGGTGCCGACGTCGTTTTGACGCGCTCGGACGTGGCGAAGGGCCATCCGGAGTACTACCAGGACATGGCCGCGCGCATCGCCGCGGAAACGCCGGGCGCGTACTTCGTCAACCAGTTCGGCAATCCCGACAACCCGGCCGCACACGAGCAGGGCACCGGGCCGGAAATCTGGCGCCAGATGGACGGAGACATGGATGCGATCGTGTTTGGCTGCGGCAGCTCGGGCACCGTGACCGGACTGTCGCGTTTCTTCGCCAAAGCCGCGCCGCACGTGGAGCTGGTGCTGGCCGACCCGGTGGGTTCCATCCTCACCCAGTACATCAACGAAGGCGTGCTGAGCACCAAGTCGGGCAGCTGGCTGGTGGAGGGTATTGGCGAGGATTTCCTGCCGGACATCTCCGACTTCACTCGCGTCACGAAAGCCTACGCCGTGTCGGACAAGGACAGCTTCCTGGCCGGGCGCGAGCTGCTGATGAAGGAAGGCGTGCTGGGCGGGTCGTCCTCGGGCACCTTGCTCACCGCCGCGCTGCGCTACTGCCGCGAACAGACCACGCCCAAGAAGGTGGTGGTGTTCGTGTGCGACACCGGCAACAAGTACCTCAGCAAGATGTACAACGACTACTGGATGCTGGACAACGGCTTCCTTGAGCGTCCGGTCCACGGCGACCTGCGCGACCTGATCCTGCGGCCCTACGCCCAGCGCGACACGGTGGTGGTGTCCCCGGCCGACACGCTTCAGGTGGCCTACCAGCGTATGAAGATGTACGACGTGTCCCAGTTGCCGGTGATGGACGGCGACCAGATCGTCGGCATCGTCGACGAGAGCGACGTGCTGATGCACGTGTTCGGGCAGGAAGTGCGGTTCCAGGACCGGGTGTCCAGCGCGATGGTGAGCAAGCTCGACAAGCTGGAAGTGACCGCGCCCATGGCCACGCTGCTGCCGGTTTTCGACCGCGGGCACGTGGCCATCGTGATGGACGGCGCAAAATTCCTGGGGCTGATTACCCGGATTGATTTGCTGAACTATCTGCGGCGCAGGGCGCAGTGATGCTCGCGTCCTTCGATGGGCCGACCTTGCTGAACCGCCTGCGCCACCGCGCGATACGGAGGCAAACATGAGTGCCAATGTGGCAACCCAGGCACCGTCGCTGCCGCGCATCGGTGAATTGCTGGTCCAGCGGGCCATCGTCACCCGCCAGGACCTGGCCAAGGCCGTGTCCTTCCAGCAGCAGTTCGGCGGCCGGCTGGGCAGCATCCTGGTCCGGCTGGGCGCACTGTCGGAGGACTCCCTGCTGCCGGTCCTGGCCGAACAAACCGGCATCGCGCTGCTGGAAAGCAGCCAGTGGCCAGCCGATGCCTCGGATGCCCGCGCGGTGATGGAGGCGTCGGGCTTGATGCCTGACTGGTGGCTGGATGCCGGCGTGGCTGCCTGGCAAGTCGCCGATGGCCGCGTCTTGGTGGTGGCCCGGGATCCCATGGATCCTGGGCTGGAAGAAATCCTGCAGGCCAGGCTTCCGCCCGATGCTTGGGAGTGGCGGCTGGCGCGCAGCCAGGACGTGGACCGCCTGGTGGATATGGCGGCGCGTGCCTTCGACGCCGCCGATGGCCTGGATGCCGATGACGCCGATCACCTGCGCGAGTTGGCCGAAGAAGCGCCGGTGATCGAGCTGGTGAACAACATCCTCGCCCAGGCGATGGACCAGCGCGCTTCGGACATCCACATCGAGCCCGAGGACCAGGTGTTCCAGGTGCGTTTCCGCATCGACGGCATCCTGCACACGCGCATGACCCTGCCTTCGAGCCGCTACCCTGCGGTCGCGTCCCGCCTGAAGCTGATTTCCGGCATGGACATCGCCGAGCGCCGGCTGCCGCAGGACGGCCGCCTCGCCGCGCGCGTGAGTGGCCAGGAGGTCGACATCCGCGCCTCGGCCGTGCCCGCCGTGCACGGCGAATCGCTGGTGCTGCGACTGCTCCCCAAGGAGCGCCAGGACCTGAGCCTGTCTCGCCTGGGTTTCACCGCCCGCGATCTGGCGCTTTTCCGGGCTTGGGCGCGCGAGCCCCATGGCATCGTCCTGGTCACCGGCCCCACGGGCTCGGGCAAGTCCACCACGCTTTACGCGACGCTCGAGGAGATGAACCAGCGCGATCGCAAGATGATCACCGTGGAGGATCCGGTGGAGTACCAGGTGACGGGCGTCACCCAGATCCAGGCGAACTCCGAGATTGGCTACACCTTCGCCCGGGCGCTGCGGGCCATCCTGCGCCAGGACCCCGACGTGATCATGATCGGCGAAATCCGTGATCTCGAGACCGCCGAGATCGCCGTGCAGTCGTCCCTCACCGGCCACCTGGTGCTGTCGACCCTGCACACCAACGACGCCGTCAGCGCCTTCACCCGATTGATCGACATGGGCCTGGAGCCCTTCCTGGTGGCCACCAGCGTCCGTGCCGTCCAGGCGCAGCGGCTGGTCAGGAAACTTTGCCCCGACTGCAGTATGCCGACCGAGGTGCTGCCGTCCGTGGATGCCTTGGTGCAGCCACTGGTGGATGACTCCGCCGATGGCCCGGTGCCTGCGGCCTGGCGCCGGCCGGTCGGCTGCCGCAGCTGCCAGGGCAGCGGCTACCGCGGTCGCCTTGGCATCTATGAGCTGGTGGAGGTGACGCCCGCGCTGCAGGAATTGATCCTGGCCCGCGCCACCGGCGAACGCCTGCGGCTCCAGGCCAGCCAGCAGGGCGGACGCACGCTGCGCGAGGACGGCCTGCTCAAGGCGCGCCAAGGCCTGACCACCGTGGACGAGGTCATCCGCGTCACCGGCGGCAGCCTGGCGGACATCTGACGGATGGAGTTCCGTTATCAGGCGAGCAACCGGGCCGGCGAAGCCGTTAATGGCGTGCTGGATGCGCGCGACGAGCGCCAGGCCATCCGGTCGCTGGTGGGCCAGGGCCTCGTAGTGTCGAGCCTGGACGTGGTGGTCGACAAAGGGGTACGCCGTCGGCGCGCGAAGGCGTCGTCCCGCGAAGTCCAGTTGGTGCTGCAGGAATTCAGCACCTTGCTTGGCGCCGGCGTCACGCTGGTCACTGCGCTGTCGTCGCTGGCGAAGTCCAGCCACCATCCGGCCGTCACCACCGCCTTCGATGGCATGGCGAAGGCGGTCCGGCGCGGCGAGCGCTTTTCCGCCGCGCTGCGGGAAAGCGGGCTGGCGCTGCCGCCTTACGTGCACCAGTTGGTCGAGGCCGGCGAAGCCACCGGGCGCCTGGCCGAGGCGCTCACCAGCGCCGCCGAGCAGTACGAATACGACCAGCGCATCCAGTCCGAGCTGCGTTCCACCCTGGTCTACCCGCTGGTGCTGGTCAGCTCGGGCATCGCAGCGGTCGGCATCATTTTCCTTTGGGTTGTGCCCCGGTTCGGAGGCTTGCTCGAACAGCACGGCGACAGCATGCCGGCGCTGAGCCGGATCACCATTGCCACTGGCGTCTGGATGAGCGACCACGTCTGGCTGGTGCTGCTGGCCGCCGGCGCGGCGGCCTTCGGGGTTTACTCACTGCTGGTCCGCCAGGACGTCCGGGAGCGCCTGCTGGTACAGCTGACGCGCCTCCCGGTGGTGGGGGAGTGGCTGGTGGAGGCCGAAGTGGGGCGCTGGGCCAGCACCCTCGCGGCGCTGCTGGCGGGCCGGGTGGAGTTGATCCGGGCGCTGGGCCTTGCCGCCGGTTCGGTCAAGCTGGGCTATCTGCGCAGCCGGCTGTCACAGGTCGCCGCATCGGTGAAGGGCGGCTCGACGCTGTCGGCCGCGCTGCGCGAGCACCGGGCGCTGAACCCGACCGGCTACGACCTGGTGTCCGTGGGCGAGGTGAGCGGCGAGCTGCCCAAGCTCCTGGCCGCCCTGGCCAAGCTGTACGAAACCACCGGGCGCGACCGCATGAAGCGGGCGTTGCAGCTGATCGAGCCGATGGCCATCATCATCATCGGCGTCGTCATCGGCACCATCGTGACCGCGATCATCCTTGCCATCACCAGCATCAATGATGTTCCCCTTTGACCGCCGCCTGACGGAGCTACCGACATGAATCCCGAGTTGCGCACGCGCGGCTTCACGCTGCTTGAAATGCTCGTCGTGCTGGTTCTCATCGGCCTGATCGCCAGCCTGGTGGGTCCGCGGCTGTTCAGTCGCGTGGATGCCTCGAAAGTGCAGATTGCCGAAACGCAGATACGCATGCTGCGCGGTGCGGTCGAGACATTCCGGCTTGAAGTGGGCCGCCTGCCATCGGCTGATGAAGGGCTCTCGGTGCTATACACCCCGCCTGCCGATGACCGCGCGCGCTCGCGCTGGCGCGGCCCGTACCTGGACGAACGCGTGCCGCTGGATCCGTGGGACGGTCCTTACCAGTACTCCATCCCCGGCGCCGAGGGGCGGCCATTCGCGCTGTATTCACTCGGCGCGGACGGCGTGCCGGGCGGGGAGGGCAACGATGCGGATGTCGGCTTCCTGCCCCCGGGCTGACGCAAGCGACAGCGCGTCGGCTGGCTTCAGTCTGCTGGAGATGCTGGTCGTGCTGGTGCTGATTGCGTCGATGGCCGCGCTGGTCACGCCGAGGCTGCAGGTGACGTACCGCGCCCTGGTGCTCAGCGGCGAGCGCGCCGAAACGGGCCGCCAGCTGGCACGCCTGCCGCTGTTGGCGCGGGCGTCTGGCCGCCCGATCCAGGTGGCCCAGGACGACGCGCGCGGCTTGGGCCAGCTGCTGGTCTTCCCGGAGGGTTGGCGCGTTCGGCCCCTTGAGCCGGTGTCGGTCGCGGCAAGCGGCGTCTGCTCGGGCGCCAGGGTCCAGGTGGAAGTGGGCGCGCAGCGCGAGGTCGCCTGGTTGTCTGCCCCTGCCTGCGAGCTGAAGGATGCGGAGTAGGTTCGCCGAGGGATTCACGCTGCTTGAGGCGATCGTCGCGCTGACGATCCTCTCTGCGGCCGGCTTGGCGCTGTTCGCCGGCATGACGCAGTCGCTGCAGATGGTGCAGCGGGCCGACCGCGCGCGCGCCTCCGACGCGGCGCTGCGCAATGCCATCGCGTGGCTGGCGCAGGTGAACCCCATGCTGTCGCCCGAGGGCGCGCAGCCACTCGGCGACTACCGCCTGGTCTGGCGGGCGCGGCCGCTGGAGGCGCCGCGGGATGGCACCACCGGATACCTGCAGCCCGGCCTGTACAAAGTGGGCCTGTACGACCTGGACATCGAGCTGTGGCGTGGCCGGAGCCTGGAGCGCGAGGCGACGCTGCGGCAGGCAGGGTGGGAACAGGTCCGGGAGCCGCCGGAACTGTGACCATGCGCAGCCTTCGTCGAGGTTTCTCGCTGATCGAGGTGCTGGTCACCCTGGTGGTGGCCTCGCTGATCATCACCGTGCTGATGCAAGCGCTGGCGCAGGCGGTCGACCTGCGCGAGCGCGTCCGCCGCCACGACGTAGCGTCGCGGGTGGCCGCGCTGCAGGAGCCCTGGTTCCGGGAAACGGTGGCCAGCATGGTGGCCGACATTCCGGCCGCCATGGGGTCCGCGCGCGGCACCGGGACGTCGGTGGAGTTCGTAACGCCGGTGCCGCTGAGCGGCGGCGGCTTGGCCCGCGTCCGCTGGTGGCTTGAGCCGGTGGCCGGCGGGTACGCGCTGCACTACAGCGACCCGGCCTGGAAGCAGCTGGTCATCGTTCCCGGCCCCCTGGGCAACGCGTCCTTTGGCTACTTGAATGCCGAGGGCAAATGGCAGGCCGATTGGAGCCCGGCCGACAACGCCGACGAAGTCTTGCCGCGCGCCGTGCGCCTGAGCGCGACCACCACGACCGGGGAACTGGCGTGGTGGGTGGCCGTGTCGGCGCAGCCCTATCGGCCCACGGGCCTACAGCCGGACAGTGGCGTCGATGGCCTCTGACCGCCAGCCCGCCGTGCCTGCCGCACGCCAGCGCGGCTTCGTGCTGGTCGTGACGCTGTGGATACTCGCAGGCGTGGCCATCGTTGTCGCTCTGGTGTCGCTGTGGGCGCTGGACCAGGTCCGCGAGGCCAACGCGGCGCGCACGGACTTGGACGATCACATCGCGCTCCTGGGCGTGCGTGATTCGGTCCTCTACCTAGCGGCTACCCGCGACATGACGCTGGCGGGACTGCCCACCAGAGCGCTGCCCGAAGATGAGCGAGCCAAGCGCGTGCTCGATGAGTTCGGCG
>JANNQY010000259.1:0-1683 GCA_031400995.1 Lysobacteraceae bacterium | reverse complement strand
TCGAAGTGCTCAAGCGCGATGCCGAGATTACCGCGCTGCGCAAGCAGCTTGAACTGCGCAAGGAAGTCGACGCCGCAGCGGATGCCGCGATCTGGCAGGATTACCACGATGAAGTCCGCGTGCTGGACGAGGATCGGGAGTTCCTGCGCAAGACCAACACGGGCGGCGAGGCCATGAAAGACGCCGACCTGCAGCGCGTGCGCGACATCGGCAGCCGGCGCAAATGGCGCAACGTCGATGCCGTCGAAACCGAGTTCCTCACCGCCGACGAGGTAGTCAACCTGACCATCCGCGGTGGAACCCTGACGCTCAAGGAACGCGACGTCATCAATTACCACATCGTCGCCACCATCAAGATGCTGGAACAATTGCCCTGGCCCAAGCACCTGACCAATGTGCCCGAATATGCTGGCGGCCATCATGAGCGGATGGACGGCAAGGGTTACCCGAAAGGACTGACTCGTGAGCAGATGTCCGTGCAGGCGAGGATGATGGGCATCGCCGACATCTTCGAGGCGCTCACCGCCAGCGACCGGCCCTACAAGCCCGGCAAGACCCTGTCCGAATCGCTGACCATCCTGGGCCGCATGAAGCTGGACCAGCACGTGGATCCGGACCTGTTTGACGTGTTCCTGCGCGAGCGCGTGTATCTGGACTACGCCCGGCGCTTCCTGGTGCCGGCGCAGGTGGACGCGGTGGACTGGAGCCGTATCCCCGGGCTAAGCCCGGAGCTGGTGGCTGAACTTACTGCCCGCGACGCGGCGGGCTGAGCGCGGGGCTGGTTTTCGTTTGGCGGAACTTCAGCCGCCTGGCGCCAGTCTTGTCGCTTACTTCTTGCAGGCGACGAGGTCGGTCATGACGCAGCGATCCCACTACGGCCCTTGGCTGGCTGCGGCCGCGCTGGCGGTTTCCGGGCTGTTGGCTTGGCATTTCTACCCGCGCGCCCCCGCGCCGACGGCGCCCGCCGCGATGCCGGTGCTCACCGCACCGCCGCTGGCGCCCGCAGCGGCAACACCCCCGGAGCCGGCTTTCCCGATCAGCCAAGTGCCGGTATTGCCCGACACCGTCGCCGAGGCGCTGCCGCTGCTGGACCAGAGCGATGACGCGGCCCTGGCGCTGGTGGCTGGCTGGCTGGGCGGCGCCGATCCTCGCCAGTTCCTGCAGCCTCAGTTCCTGCTATCGCGGCTGGTGGCCACCATCGACAACCTGCCGCGCGCCACCCTCACCCCGCAGGTGTACGCGGCGCAGCCGGTAGCCGGCGATTTGGCCCGCAGCCAGGCCGATGCGCGGGTCTGGCTCGATGCCGCCAACTTCGCCCGCTATGACGCCCATGTGGCGCTGTTCGAAGGCCTGGACGCGCGCCAGGTGGTCAGCGCCTACGTGCGCTGGTACCCGCTGCTGCAGCAGGCCTACCGCGACTTGGGCGTCCCCGACCGGCAGTTCAACGACCGCCTGGTGGAAGTGATCGACCATCTGCTGGCAGCCCCGGACGTGGCCGGGCCGATCGAACTGGTGCCGGTGCCCGATCGGCCGCGCTGGGCTTTTGCCGACCCCCGGCGCGAAGCCGCATCGGTGGGCCACAGGGCCCTGTGGCGGATCGGGCCCGACCACGCGGCGCGGGTGAAAGCCAAGCTGCGCGAGTTCCGCGCCCTGCTGGCCGGACAGCGCCCGGTCGCCTGAACC
>JANNQY010000258.1:0-4806 GCA_031400995.1 Lysobacteraceae bacterium | reverse complement strand
GCGGTGCTGGCCATCGGCGTGGGCACCCAGCTGCGCCCAGCGCTGGCGCCAGAAGCCGCCGCGCCGGCCGCGGCATCCAAAGCCACGCCCGCACTTCCGCCAGCCCGTGAGCGCCTGAGCGTGGATCTGGTTGAACCCGAGCGCGAATTGGCGCCGATGCCCGGCCCTCCGCCGGAATCCCCACTGCCGCAGGCCACCCGCGCCACCGCGCCCGCGCCGCCGCCGGCGCCCATCGTTGCCAACGAAGCGCCGGCACCGGCCGCGTTCGCCGAGGCGGAAATCGCCGTGGAGTCGGCGAGCAGCGAGGAAGACCTGTTCGCATCGGATGCCGCCGCGGCGGCACCTGCCCCTGCGCCCACCGGGAGCGCCGCGGCCGGGATGCTAGACCGCATCGAGGTCACCGGCTCACGCCTGGACGTGGAGGGCGAGCGCGCCGACGCCATCCGCCAGCAGCGGGCGCAGTCTTCAGCGCGCGCGGAAACGTCCTCTGCGGTGGAAAAATTCGAAATGCGCGAAGCACCCGCCCAGGACGCTGCAACGCCAGAAGCCAGTCCGCCGGCGTCGGTTGAACTCGACGCCCAGCTCGAGCCGCGCGCCTGGCTCGAGCGCATCCGCGAGCGCCGCCAGCAGGGCGACACCGCCGGCGCCCGCGCCAGCCTCCAGCTTTTCATCCAAACCTACCCCGACGCCCCGCTGCCCAGCGACCTGGCGCGCCTGCGCTGACTTTCCGGATTCCCATTGAATGAGTGACGACACCCCGGCCCCACGCCGGCCGATGAATTCTCTGCGCGGCCTCCTGCCCTTCCTGCGGCCGCACCGCGCCCTGCTCGCCTGCTGGTTGGGCGCACTCGCGCTGTCGTCCAGCGCCACCCTGGCGCTGCCGGTGGCGGTGAAGCACATGATCGACCAGGGCTTCGCGGCCGGGAGCTCGGTGGACCGCTGGTTCGCGCTGCTGTTCGCGGTGGCGGTGCTGCTGGCGCTGGCCACGGCGGCGCGCTTCTACTTCGTCAGCCTGCTGGGCGAGCGCGTGGTGGCCGACCTGCGGCGTTCGCTTTACGGGCACCTGCTGTCGCTGGACCAGGCCTTCTTCGAAAAAACCCGGACCGGCGAGCTGCTGTCGCGGCTCTCGGCCGACACCGAGCTGCTGCGCAGCGTGGTGGGCTCGAGCATGTCGGTGGCGCTGCGCAGCGGCATCACGGTGGTGGGCAGCGCAGTGATGCTGGCCGTCACCAGCCCGCGCCTGGCGATGTACGCACTGCTGGGCATCCCACTAGTGGTGCTGCCAATGGTGCTGTCGGGGCGCAAGGTGCGCGGCGTGGCCAAGGACAGCCAGGACCGAGTGGCCGACGCCAACGCCCGCGCCGGCGAAACCCTGGGCGCCATGCACACCGTGCAGAGCTACGCCCGCGAGGACTACGAGCGCGAGCGCTTCGGCAAGGCCGTCACCGTGGCGCTGGGCGTTGCGCGAAAGCGCATCCGCCTGCAGGCGATGCTGACGGCCATCATCGTGGTGATGGTGTTCGGCTCGATCACGGCGGTGCTGTGGGTAGGCGCGCAGAACGTGGTCTCCGGCGTACTGACGGCCGGCACGCTGGGCCAGTTCCTGCTCTACGCCATGCTGGGCGCCGGCTCGGTGGGCGCGCTCACCGAAGTCTGGGCCGAAGTGCAGCGCGCCGCCGGCGGCATGGCGCGCATCAACGAGCTGCTGGGCGAACGCTCGGTGCTGTCGGTGCCGACGCAGCCTGCCGCCCTGCCGCAGCCACTGCAGGGCCGGATTTCGATGCAGGGCGTGCGCTTCCATTACCCCACGCGCCCGGATACCGCGGCGCTGGATGATTTCACCCTCACCGTAGCGCCGGGCGAAACCGTGGCCCTGGTAGGCCCCTCCGGCGCGGGAAAAAGCACGGTGTTCCAGCTGCTGCTGCGCTTCCACGACCCCGATGGCGGCGTGATCGCGCTCGACGGCGTGGACCTGCGCCAGCTCGACCCCGCGCAGCTGCGCAGCCGCGTCGCCCTGGTGCCCCAGGACCCGGTGATCTTCGGCGCCAGCGCACGCGAAAACATCCGCTACGGCCGGCTCGACGCCACCGACGCCCAGATTGAAGCCGCCGCCCGCAGCGCCGAAGCCCACGAGTTCCTGGCCGATCTGCCCGACGGCTACGACAGCGAACTGGGCGAACGCGGCGCCCGCCTCTCAGGCGGCCAACAGCAGCGCCTGGCCATCGCCCGCGCCCTGCTCAAGGACGCCCCCGTGCTGCTGCTGGACGAAGCCACCAGCGCACTGGACGCGCAAAGCGAACGCGCCGTGCAGCAGGCCCTGGAGCGGCTGATGCAGGGCCGCACCACCCTGGTGATCGCCCACCGCCTGGCCACGGTGCTCAAGGCCGACCGCATCGTGGTGATGGACCGCGGCCGCATCGTGGCCCAGGGCACGCATGCGGAGCTGCTGGCGCAGGGTGGGCTCTACGCGGAGCTGGCGCGGCTGCAGTTCGATCATTGATGCGGTTCGCCGGATGCGCCTTGCATGTCACTGCTTGGGCGTGACGATCGGGAAGACCAAGTCGGGCTTATCGAGCAAGGCAAAGAATCGTCCCAGGTCGAGCAAACTGCCGTCGACTTCTATATCTGGCGAACCGATCAGGTCGGAAATACCGGCCTGTTTGCTGATGATCTTCACCAGCATCGGGCGCGTCAGGGTCAGCGATGCATTGGCGTCAGCGTCCGCGGGTCCCTGCCGGGCATGCAGCACGCTGTTTTCGACAGTCACGACGTAGTTGGTGTTGAGATCGCTGAAAGTAACGTTCAGGGTCAATTCCACGCCTTCGGCCTTGGGCCCGTTCAGGGCCACGGCAAACATCTGCATGAATTGCTCGCCACCCGTCTGTTCCAACAAGCCGCCTGCGGAGGCCATATCCAAACCTTGGGTAGTGGCACCATGGCGCAACTCGTACGCCGCACTCAGGTACACGTTGCGCCAAGCGCTGGATTCGGCGCGGTAGCCCAGTTGGTCATAGGTTTGCGCGAGCAGCGCCTTGGCCTGGACGTTATCGGGCTCGGCAGAGACGAGGTGATTGAGCACTTCGGCCACCCAGCGGTAATCAGCCTCATCGAAGGAGGCTTGCGCCTTGCTCAGCAGCGCCGCACTCCCACCCATGTACTCAACGTAGCGCTCGGCACCGGGGACGCGCGGCAACGGATCGAGATTGGCCGGGTTGCCGTCGTACCAGCCAAAGTACATTTGATACACGGCTTTGACGTTGTGCTTGAGGGTGCCGTAATAGCCACGATTCCAATAGTGCGTTTGCAGCGATTTAGGCAGGCTCAACTGCTCGGCAATATCGCGCGGGCCGAAACCTTGGTTGGCCAGGCGCAGCGTCTGGTCATGGATGAACAAATAGGTGTCGCGCTGTTCCTTCATCAACGCGCCGATTCGCTCGGCGCCCCAGACCGGCCAGTGATGACTAAAAAACATCACCTCGGCCTCGGGATGCGTGACCCGGCTGTCCTCGATGTAGCCCGCCCAACGCGTGGCGTCACGCACCTTGGCGCCACGCAAGGTGTACAGGTTGTGCATCGTGCGGCTCATTACCTCGGCGCCGCAGAAGGCTTTCACCGCGGGCAGGTAAAAGGTCATCTCAGACGGTGCTTCAGAGCCCGGCGTGTACTGAAAAATAAAATCGACGCCATCGATGCTCAGGGCCGTTGGGGTTGCGCCAATGAGATCGGTTGGCGCCAAGATGCCGATGGTGCCGGCTGCCGGCTCTTTACCCAAGCCATTGTCGACCTTCCCGCGTTCGCTACGCGGCAAATCGCGGCCATACATGAAGATGGCGCGGCGGCCCATCGCCGGCCCTGCCAGCACGTTTTCACTGGTCGCCTCCTCCATGAAACCTTGCGGGGCGTACACCCGGACTTTGCCGCTGGCGACATCGGCCGGTGAGGCAACGGCCCGAGCGCCACCAAAGTGGTCGACATGGCTATGGGTGAAAATGACGGCCACCACGGGCTTGTCGCCCAAGTGCTTCCGCGCCAGGGCCATTGCGCGGGCGGCGGTTTCTTCAGAGGTCAGCGGATCGACCACGATCCAGCCGTTTCTACCCTCGATCAGGCTCATGGTCGCCAGGTCATAGCCACGTAGCTGGTAAACACCGTCGGCGACCTTGTACAGACCGTGGGTGTTGTTCAACTTGGCCTGGCGCCAGAGGCTCGGATTGACGCTGCCCGGCGCCGTACTTTGGATAAAGCCAAACGCGTCCTGGTCGAAGATCACCCGGCCGTCTGGCATTTTCACCTGCAGCGACGGCTCACGGGCGATCAAGCCGCGATCAGCCTCTTGCTGATCAAGCAGATCGTCCGCCGGCAGACTCTTGGCTGCGCTCGCTTGCGCTGCCAAGGTGTCGCTACTGGGCGCGGAAAAACCGGCCGAGTCAGCATCAGCACTGACCGGCACCTGCGGATCGCAGGCGGACAACAGGCAACTGCACAGCAACAAGGCAACGACGGGAATACGCATCAAGGACTCCTCGCATGAAAGGAAGGGAAATCCAGCGCCACTTTCCACCCAAGCGTACACCACAGGCCTGCCGTGCCGAGCCCGCTTTCCCGGCCCGGCGTCGCCGCCTTGCTCTTCGGCGAGGCGCCCGAGACGTTGCATAACAGCGAAAAGAAAGGAGTAGGCTCGGGCTGAACGAGGCTCCAAACTTCCTGTTCCAGGAGTTCGTCGTCGCAGCATAGGGAGCGAGTTCCATGGCGTTTGGCCATCGCGTTGTGTTTCTTGGGGTTGCGCTCGCGCTAGGTGCCTGTGGT